>DUEF01000261.1 GCA_011176555.1 Caldilineae bacterium | reverse complement strand
TGCTCAAAGAGCGGGTCATCCGCGCGGCCCTGGCCGAATCCTTTAGCATCGCCGGCATCGTCAAGGAGATCGATTGGGGTGTGCGCAGCCGCCTGGGCGAGGTGAATGTGGAGGAAATGACACCGCTCGAACTGCTGGAACGCTATTTCCAGGTCTCCGATGTCCCCGAAAAGCAAGCGGAACGGCTGATGAAGGACGCGCAGGCCATTGTGCGCGAAGTGAATGAACAGAGGTGAATCATGCTCGATCAAATCACCGCCATCACCAACGTATCCGCTAAAAACTGGCAGCCTTTCGACTTGGTCACGCCGGGCGGCATCCCCTTCGCTGGTTACGTGTGCCGGCACGAAAGCGACAAGCTGGGACTCCTGGCGATCACGGAATTGGCAGGCGAGGAGCGGTTGGAATTCATCTACGCCATGCCCAAGATCCATTATCCCTACCAGCTGGATCGCAAAGGCCGGCCACAGGTCGTGATTTCCGTCCCCCAAAATATCGTCGACGCCCGCTTCAACCTCAAGCTCGACGGAACCGCCATCATTTTCTATGCGCTCAAAGATACGCAGGGAAATGTGCTGGAGATCGTTCCCCGCACGCGGCTGCGCCCCATCCTGCAACCGAGTCGCTGGGGAGATTGGAACGCGTTGCTGAGCGAGGCCCTGCCGGACCGCTCCGCGGTGGAGCAGGCCGTAACCGCCCAAAACGTGACCCTGGTCTTCGAGCTCTGGGGCTATCGCAACCCCCACCTGGTGACGTACGACACCCCCCTCGCCCTAACCCTGCACACCGCCATCCGCCATCGCAAACCCGTCAGCTATCGCCGCCTGGCCGACATCTCCCGCCGTTACGAGCTCGATCTCGTTCCCACCATCGAAGTGGCCAAGCCCGACCCGGATGGCCTGGCCCGCGCTTACCGGCGCTGGCAAGCGCGCATGGAAGAAGAAAATCGCGCGGCCGGAGAAGATGTTTTCGTGCAGGAAGGCGCTGTCCTCATGCTCTCGACAGCGGAGACCGCCACCTACTACAAATGCAAGCCCCCCTCCATCGAAGAAATCCATTGGACGGCCGACCAGCACATCAGCAAAGCCATCGTCGAACAGACGCTCTACAAAATGCTGGAAAACGGCTACGATTTCGACACCGGCAGTGTCGAGGACGTGTACGACGAATTATTGGCCGACTTCGAGCCACGAGATATCGAAATGGAGGAGGAGTTGATCAAACGGGTGTTTCTCGACTTCACCCTGGAACTGCAAAAACAGGCCTGGCTGCGGCATCTGGTGGAAGCATCCGGCCTGGACGTGCACGATCTGCCCAATCTCATGCGCCATCTTTCGCAACACTACCCGAAATCGGAGATGAGCTGGGTGTACGCTACGGTGAAAACCCTTTACGGTTTGGGATGAAGCCGACGCAGGGAAGCGTCATGTCGAAGCGCAGGACGCGCCTCTGGCACGCGACATCCCCCACGTGATTGCCTACCCCCGCCATGTTGGAGATTTCTCCTCCCTACGGTCGTCGAAATGACGTGCTAACGTCCGAAAACGCCCAGGAAGGGGAGCAGACATCCGCCTGCGCCGGGAGGGGGCGGTGTGGGCTCGGGCTCAGGTGTTGGTTCGGGCTCAGGCTCGGGGTCGGGCGTCGGCTCGGGTTCAGGCTCGGGGGTGGGCTCAGGCTGACCGGCTTCCCAGGCGGCCAATACATCGCCGCGGCCCGTGCCCTGCGTGTTGAAATCCAATCCCAAATCCACGGCTGTGGCCTTGAGACGTTCCTTGACCGCGGCCGGCGATAGGTCTGGCTCGCTTTCCAGAAGCAAGGCGACAGCACCCGTGGCGTGAGGCGTGGCCATACTCGTTCCCGACAATTCAGTATAGTCATCGTCGATAACATTGCCCAGGGAGGTATCAGCAGCCCGCGCCGCCACGATGCCCTTCCCCGGAAAAACCACATCTGGCTTCACCCGACCGTCCAGCGTGGGGCCCCGAGAGGAGAAACTGGCGATGTCATCGTCATCTGTGCTGGCTCCGATGGTAATCACCTCGCGCGCACAGCCTGGAGATCCCACCGTACGTGGGCCCGGCCCATTGTTCCCGGCGGCCACGACCACCACAACGCCTTGCCCCACCGCGGCGTCACACGCCTCCGAAAGCGCGTCGCTGCCGTCGCAATTGCCGTCGCTGCCCAGGCTGAGGTTGACGGCCTGCACGCCCTGATCGAGCGCCCATTCCAGCCCGGCGATCACCGTACTCGTGCGGCCATTGCCTTGATCATCCAACACCTTGGCGATGTAGAGATCGCACTCGGGGACCACGCCGCGATAACGCCCGCCACTGGCTTCGCCAGATCCGGCGACGATGCCCGCCACATGTGTGCCGTGACCGTTGCCGTCCTGAGCGCTCCCTTTGCCGGTGAAATCGGTATGGGCCTGGATGCGCGCCACCAGATCGACATGCTGCAAATCACAACCTGTGTCGAGAATGCCGACCTTCACGCCCTGGCCCTGCCCGCCCTTTTCCCAAACCTGGGGCGCGCCAATCAGCGGCGCAGACACGTCCAGGCATGTGTGCACCGGCAAATCGTACCAAATGCGTTCGATCCTGGGATCCTCCGCCAACTCGGCGATGGCCTTGGGCGTGCCTTCAGCGGCGACAATGGGAGTTTTTGTGTACGTCATCGTCACAGTCACCTGATCGGCTGCGCGAGCGATGGTGAAATCGCCGGGCTCTTTGCGGTAGCGGATGATAACAGGAACTTTCTCTTCGTCACCGGTGGAATCGGTGATCCGCCTAAGTGCGGGGTGTATTTTTGTTTGACTCATGGGGACGCCTCTAAACGCATGGAGTGAACGGGTTGATCGGGCTCGACGCGCAGCGCCCACGATTCCTCCGACAGTTTCAAGAGATCGTTGGCGCAACCCTGGACAGCCAATCCGCGAATCAAACGCAATTGCCTTTCTACGACCAGACCCGCGGTTTGGGCGGCGGCCACATAGTCGGGATGCAAATCCTGACAATGCACAATCGCCGCCACGGGCGCTTCGGGATTGCTGAGCAGGTAATCGAGAAAATCAGGGGGGAACTTATCAACCACAGAAGCTTTCATCGTAAGATCATCATACAGGGACGCGCCGACATTGTCAATGAACCCAGCGGACGCACAGAGGTTTCAAGATAAGAGAGGTGGACCGGTAGCATTTTGCCTGCGCAGAGAATGTTGAGGTGGTAAGCCGACCAACTGCATGATTTCTTCAATATGAAAGACAGCAAACACATCTTTGGCAAAAACGACAATTGGAGCGAGTCCATAGACTGCCGCCAATTCCCGGCGCAGACGGCGAATGCCCCGGTCAGCAAATTGACGCCCCTTGGAGGTTTTCATCAACTGAGCAACATTGAAAGCAATCAGGGTGAAGGCGACTCTGGCGGCAACGACGGTGGGACTGGTGCGGCTCCAGGAGGCGCGTTCCAATTGCCACCCCTCCTTGAGTTCGCGGAAACCATTATTCTCAATGCGCCACCGTGCTCGCCAGCGTTGATAGCCAGTCTTTCCATCAGGGAAAGGAGATGTGCTCGCCAGCGCCCAGGTCTCAGTCTTCCTGTCATCCTCTCTATCAACGCCGTGAATCAGGGCAGCCCACAAAGTTGCATTCTGAACACCGTATCCGCCCGCTGCTTTCACGAAGCTAGGCCAACTGCTCAGTTCACCCACGGCAGCAATGGCAATATCCCGTATTTGCTTGCGTCCCGAAAGGTAACGAACATCGGTGAAGGTCTGCTGGTCAATCAGTTCGGCGCGAACCAATCCCGCCAAGTCCTCATAAAGCAGTCTATCTTCAGGTAAACGCACCAGAGCATGGATGCCACATTTATACTCCAGCCAGGCCAGTAAGGGGCCATCGGCATAAAGCGCATCCATCAGCATCCATTCGATACAGTCTGGACCTCCAGCCTCCAGAACCTCTTCTACCATTTCACGTACCACTACTGCTTCTTTTCCCTTTTCTGACGCCTTTCCCGATAATAAACGCCAATTCAACCATAACGGTTGTTCATCATGCACATTCATCAACCCCACCAGTCGATACTGGTCGTGGATGCCACTGCCATCAATGGCGTACACCCTCCCTTTCACCAACTTGCGTTCAAACAAGGTGCGGATGCACGCTCGCCGAAAAGCCCGCAGGCTCGCCATATCGATCCGCGCTAACTCCTCTCGCAAAACCTCAGGATGAAATGGCTTTGTTCCTTTCTCTTCTCCCCCGTGATGCCGTTGGTTAAACCCATTTTGCACCTGCTCTATGCTGAACCCCAACTCCAGCAGTATCGCTGCATCTTTGAGCAACTCTCCTGCTGCTGCACTCAACCCCATCGCCTCGACAAAAGGTAATATCGCGGCTAACCGCAGCAGCAAATCATCTGGTATCCCTGCCCGCTTACGGTGTATCCTGATCAACTTCAGTGCTTCGAAGACCCCCCAATGCTACAGCCAGGTGCATCAACTCATCCAACGCTCCATGACTGCTCGTGGCAATCGCTTCATACTCTCCTGTTGATAGTGCTTTCAATACCGCTTCTCGGTCCAAGCGGCGCAATTTGTATTCCATCGCTGCCTCCTTCCTCATCAGTATACCACCTCCCCCCTCTTTTCCCTTCCTTAAATCCTTATCTCAAATTGTCTGGTCAACAGCTTTTTCTTGTGGGTAGTGTATCCTTTGTGGTTGAAATTCATTTTTGAATATGATCCGTTTTGGTGGACAGTTGGTTAAGTCATGGCTGGCGCCATGGAAGGCGGCGAAACCATATCAACCTCCTTTAAAGCAAGGTTTTGCCACCAACGTTGTTCAAAGGACATGGGAGT
>DUEF01000260.1 GCA_011176555.1 Caldilineae bacterium | reverse complement strand
GGGATTAAGAATAGGGCAATTTACTTCAAAATGCAACTGATCCCACGGGAAGCGAAAAAACCATGAAAGTAACCGTCATCGGCGGTGGCTCCAGCTACACGCCCGAACTTATCAACGGCTTTTTAGAACGAATCGACAGTTTCCCCCTGACCGAACTCTGGCTCGTGGATATTGCCCGGGAACGTCTGGACATCGTCGGCGGTTTCGCCCGACGCACGGTCGAAGCCAAAGGTGCGCCCTTCCAGGTGCACCTCACCACCGACCAGCGCCAGGGCATCGCCGGCGCCAGCTATGTGACCACGCAATTAAGGGTGGGGGGCATGAAGGCCCGCCGCGAGGATGAGTATCTGGGCCGGAGACATGGCCTGATCGGGCAGGAGACGACCGGCGTGGGCGGCATGGCCAAAGCGCTGCGCACCATCCCCGTCATTCTCGACATCGCCCGCGACATGCAGGAATTGGCTCCGGGCGCGCTGCTGGTCAATTTCACCAATCCCGCGGGGCTGGTGACCGAGGCGCTGGCTCGCTACGCGAGGGCCATCCCTTCAGTGGGCGTGTGCAATGTGCCCATCACCACCAGGATGCACATCATCGAGGAGATCGAAAACCGCACTGGCGCCAGCATCGATCCAGCGCAGACGCAACTCGACACTCTGGGCCTCAATCACCTTTCCTGGCACAGAGGCTTTACGGTCGCAGGAGAGGATGTTTGGGATCAGGTCATCGCCGGGACTCTGGCCGACTTGCGGGCCAGCGAGGAGCCGGAATGGCCGCCGGAACTGATTGAATCGTTGCAAATGATCCCCAACTACTATCTGCAATACTACTATTTCACCGAAAAGAAGGTGGCGCAGCAGAAAAAGTGGGACGAGACAGGCTCCCGGGCGGAGGAAGTGATGGAGGTGGAGCGGGATCTGCTGGCGCAGTACGCCGATCCTGCGCTCACCGAGCCGCCGGACGACCTTATGAAGCGGGGCGGGGCCTACTACTCGACCGTGGCCACGCAACTGCTCAACGCCCACTACAATGATCTGAACGAGGTGCACGTGGTCAACGTTCGGCATGGCGGTGCTGTGCCGGGCTGGCCCGAGGATTGGGTGCTGGAGATGCCCTGCCGCGTCGGTCACTCGGGCATTGACCCGCTTCCCACCGAGCCGCTGCCCCCGGCCTGCTTCGGCTTGCTCGCGCATGTGAAGAGCTACGAAATCCTCACGGTCGAAGCAGCCGTGCACGGCGACCGCGACGCCGCCTACCAGGCGTTGCTCGCCCACCCCCTGGGCCCGTCCGCCGACCGCATCCAAACCGTGCTGGATGACCTGCTGGAAACGAATCGAGCCTATCTACCGCAGTTTTTCGAGCAAGATAGCTGATATTGGGTACTGGGTAATGGGTATTTTGGTCACTGCTTCCGAACGCGGCCCCAATATCCAATATCCAATATCCAAGCCTCTTTCCAACCTCTGTCCCGAAAGCGCACAATTTCGTTGACTGTTGACTGCTGATTGTTGACTGTTTCCCGCCCATGAACCCATCCCTCAAACGCCTCGGTTTTTCCGCCAGCGACCGCGTGGTCATCATCCACGCCGACGATATCGGCATGAATGATGGCTCTGTGGTCGCTTATGCCGATCTGATCGAGACCGGTATGCTGTCTTCGGCCGCCACGATGGTCCCCTGCCCCTGGTTCCCGGCAGCGGCGACGCTTTGCCAAGCATACAGTGACGACGTCCGCATCGACATGGGCGTGCATCTCACCCTGACCAGCGAGTGGGAGCCCTACCGCTGGGGGCCTCTCTCCACCGGCGATCCCGCTTCCGGCCTGCTGGATGCGGAGGGCTATTTTCATCACCTGGCGCAAGGGGTGCACGAACACGCCCGGAGCGAGGCCGTGGGGCGGGAGTTACGCGCCCAGGTCGAGCGAGCCCTGGCGGCCGGCATCGATGTCACGCATGTCGATTCGCACATGCTCACGCTCTTCCATCCCCGCCTGCTGCCCATCTACCTGGACATCGCCCGCGAGTTCGGCCTGCCGCCTTTTCTCGTGCGTCTGGACGAAGCGCATTTTCGGCGTTCGGGCTTTGGCGTGGCGCAAGTGGAAACGCTCACCGGCATGATTCGCCAGGCAGAAGCGCAGGGCGCCCCCCTGTTCGATTACGTGCACATCATGTCGCTGGATCAACACGAAGACCGGCTGGGCGAGATGCAGCAGGTTCTGGACGAACTTCCCGCGGGCCTGAGCAGCATCATCCTGCATCCCAGCGCCGACTCTCCCGCCCTGCGCGCTATCGCTCCCGACTGGCGCTCCCGCGTCGCGGATTACGAATTGCTCCGCAGCGAGGCGCTACGAAAAGCCATCGACCATGCCGACATCCAGATCATCGGCTTCCGCACTCTGCGCGACGCCATACGAAACACATAAGGTGACGAAACCACGACCATCATGGCGACGTGTTGCGTGGTGCGTGTTCCGTCGGAACGGCATCAAGAAAACGCAACACGAACCACGAAACACGACATGATCCCCATGACAAACTACTACCTCGGCGTCGACGTCGGCAACACCAAAAGCCATGCTCTGATCGCAAACGAACAAGGCCAAGCCATCGGTTTTGGCGAAACCGGCACCGCCAGTTGGGAGGCCATCGGCTGGCGGGACGCCAGCGCGGTGCTGGGCGCTCTTATCGACCAGACCCTGGCCTCGGCCGGACTGAGCAAGGCGGACATTGCCGGCGCGGGATTCGGGCTGGCCGGTTACGACTGGCCCGAAGACGAGGAGCCGCACCGCCAACTGATCGACTCCCTCGATCTCGGCGCGCCTTACGCGATGGTCAACGACGCCATGCCCGGCCTGCTGGCGGGATCAACGACCGGGTGGGGCGTGGCGGTGTCGGCCGGAACCAGCGTCAACTGTCGGGGCAGAGACCGGCAAGGCCGGGTGGGGCGCGTCACCGGCAGCGCCCAACTGTTCGGTGAACATGGCGCTGCAAATGAACTGGTGGCCAAAGCGATGCAGGCCGTGGCCAGAGCCTGGACCCTGCAAGGCCCCCCGACGACCCTCACCCAGGCCTTTATCGCTGCGACGGGAGCCAAAGACGCGATTGATCTCCTGGCCGGGCTGGCGCGGGAGCGCTATCACCTGACGCCTGCTCACGCGCCTCTTGTCTTCGACGTAGCGGCCGCGGGCGATCCGGTGGCGCAGGAGCTCCTCATCTGGGCCGGAGAGGGGCTGGGCAGCCTGGCCAACGGCGTCATTCGCCAACTACATTTCGAGAACGTTGCGTTCGAGGTGGTGCTGGCGGGCAGTTTTTACAAGGGCAGCCCCCGCGTGGTCGAGGCCATGCGCGAAACCATCCACGCCCTGGCCCCGCGGGCGAAATTGGTGCGGCTGCAAGCGCCGCCGGTCGTGGGCGCCACACTGCTGGGCGCTGAACAGGCGGGCGTGCCCATTCACGCCTTACGCGAAGCGTTGATTGTTTCGACCGGGCGGTTGCTTAATGGCTAGCGTCAGCCGGAACTACGATTCTGGAAAGGATCAAGTAAGTGGTGGCCCAGACATGCGAGTGCAGGGCCGCCCGGTCATCATCACCGATTGGCTACCCCAAGCAGATGCGGTCGTGGCCGCCTGGCTGCCGGGCACAGAAGGCGCAGGCGTGACGGATGCGCTCTTCGGCGATTAGCCTTTCACCGGCAAATTGCCCTACACCTGGCCCCGCGAGGTGGAGCAGTTGCCGTTCGATTTCGAGAATTTCACCGCTGCGGGGCCGGATGCGCCCCTGTTCCCGTATGGCTACGGCCTCGCTCAGGATTAGACGCTCCTCACAATCGCCCCATGATGCTACTCGCGCCCCAACCTCGCCAACTGACCCTGCACGCAGGCCGATTTACGCCTTCCGCTGCGAGTCTTATCCAACTAAACGCTGACGCTCCCCACGCCCTGATCTTTATCGCCCGCCAGTTGCAAGCTGCTTTGCGCAGTTTCGCCAATGTCGAATGGGAGATCGTCGCCGGCAAACATGTCCCGGCCGATCAGATCGGCGTTTCGCTCAGCGTCACGCCCGGGGCCATTCCCCATCCCCAGGGCTACGCCCTCACCATCACGCCGGAGCGCATCGATGTGGTGGCCGCGGAGCCGGTTGGCGCGTTCTACGCCGTGCAGACCCTGCGCCAGATCTTGCAACAACATGGGCGCTCCCTCCCTACCTTGCGCTGCTCCGACCAGCCTGAATTCCCCCACCGTGGCGTCATGCTCGACATCAGCCGCGACCGGGTTCCCACCATGCACACGCTGTACGGCCTGGTGGACATGCTGGCGTCCTGGAAGATCAACCAACTCCAGCTCTACACCGAGCACACGTTCGCCTACCGCGCTCACCCCACCGTCTGGGCTGATGCCTCCCCGCTCACCGGCGAGGAGATCCTGGCGCTGGACGCCTACTGCCGCGAGCGCTTCATCGAATTGGTCCCCAACCAGAACACATTCGGGCACATGCACCGCTGGCTGGAGCACGACGCCTACCGGCATCTGGCCGAGGCTCCGGATGGATCGATAACGCCGTGGAACGGTCTCCGCTTCGAGGGGCCGTACTCGCTCTCGCCTGTTGTGCCGGGAAGCCTGGATTTGGTGCGGGACATGCTGGATGAGCTGCTGCCGCACTTCCGCAGTCGCCAGGTCAACGTCGGCTGCGACGAGACCTTCGACTTGGGCCAGGGCTTGAGCCAGAAGCTGGTCGAGGAGCAGGGCGTGGGCCGAGTCTACCTCGATTTCCTGCTGAAAATCCACCGGGAAGTGAAGAGCAGGGGCCACACCATGCAGTTCTGGGGCGACATCATCATGGAGCATCCGGAATTGACGCCCGAACTCCCACGCGACGCCATCGCCCTGGAGTGGGGGTACGAGGCGGATCATCCTTTCGCCGAGCACGGGGCGCTGTTCGCTGATTCCGGCATCCCCTTTTATGTTTGTCCGGGCACGTCCAGTTGGCGCACGCTGGCGGGCCGCACCGACAACGCCATCGGCAATCTGCGCAACGCCGCCGCAAACGGTCTCAAGCACGGTGCGGTGGGCTATCTGATCACCGACTGGGGCGACAACGGGCACTGGCAGCCGCTGCCGGCCAGCTACCTGGGCTTTCTGTACGGCGCGGCCCTGGGCTGGGGTTATGACGCCAACGTCGATCTGGACATCCCCGCGGCCCTGGATGCGTTTATTTTCGCAGACAAAGCCGGGATCATGGGGCGACTGGTTTTCGATTTGGGCAATATCTACCAGACCCCCGGCCTCCTGATGCCCAACAGCAGCGTTCTGTTCAACGCCCTGCAAGCCTCGCCCGAGCAGATTCGTGACTATTCCCGGCAGCTATCTGACCCCGCCGCTTTCCCCGCCGGCATCCACGAAACCATGACGCAAATCGACGCCATCATGGCCCCATTGCCCCAAACCGACATGCAAATCGAGGATGCGACGCTGGTGGTGCGGGAATTCACCTGGGTGGCCGACATGTTGCGCCACGCCTGCCATCGCATCCTCTGGGCCCTGGGCGAGAACAATGGCCGGGCCGACGCGAACTGGTTGGCTAAAGACACCGGACGTTTGATCTCGGAGTTCGGGGCCATCTGGCGCGAACGCAGCCGTCCAGGCGGCTTCCGGGAAAGCGTGGCGCGGATGGCGGAGATGGGGTGGGCGTACGAATCAACACGCTAATCACCTGGCGGCCGATCGCCTCGCACCGCCCACAAGAACGGCAGCGCCTTCACGATCCTGACGCCGCCATACTCGCCGCCGAGCACGTCGAAATGCGGATCGTAGGTGACCAGGTAATCGGCCTTCGCCTTGACAGCGCAAGCGATGATGACATCGTCATCCGGGTCGGCGGGGATGAGGGATGGGATTTCATCATCTCCAACGACAATCAGCCGCGCCAATCTGTCCAAATCAATCAACAATTCTCTCAGCCTGGTCGGACTGATCTTCCTCGCCAAAAACTTTTCCACGATTTCTTGCTTCAAGAATTCACAAGCAATCACCTGGAATTCTCCATTACGCCAGCGCTGCATCAACTCTTTATTGGGGCTCGATACATTACGACTGAAGAAGGCGGCGACGTAGATATTCGTATCCAATACCGCACAAAATCGTTTAGTCACCGATGTATTCTCCTTCGATGGCCGTGCCTTTGGCTATCGCTTCTTGCCGGATTTCTTCAATCAGCGATTCGAAGTGATCCCAAACTTCTTCTCGAGATCTGGTATCTTGCCGGGCCAATTGTTTTGCCTGCGCCACAATCCGCCGCGCCAGCGCCTTCTGCTCCTGCTCCTCCCGCCGCGCTTTCAAGTCCGCTACGAATCGGAAAACCTGGTTCAGGTCGGATTCGTCCAGCGTCGCCAGATCGTCAGTCACCCGCGCCACCAGGGCCGAGCGCGGAACAACTGGCCGGGGTGAGGCCGCGGTGTGGTACGCTGCC
>DUEF01000026.1 GCA_011176555.1 Caldilineae bacterium | reverse complement strand
TGGGCGGCATGCAGGATGTCGATTGTTGGAACCCCTTCAGTTGCACCGCAATCTACATGTGGGGAGACCTCATTGCTGAAAGCTTTGTCGACCAGGGCCCCTCTTCGGAAGGCTGTCCCGGAACGCCGGCCCTTGCAGAGTCCTGGGAGGCTTCTGAGGATGGGCGCACCTGGACAATCAAACTGCATGAGGGCATTACTTTTTCAGATGGCACGCCGGTGACCGCCGATACCGTTAAGGAATTCATGGAATGGTGGAGTTCAATTGAAGAACTGGCTGTCTTCAACGCTGAACTTCTCTATTTGGAA
Organism: Caldilineae bacterium; assembly: GCA_011176555.1. Lineage (GTDB taxonomy): Bacteria > Chloroflexota > Anaerolineae > J102 > J102 > DUEF01. The sequence goes on along the minus strand of DUEF01000026.1, from coordinate 11,629 downwards.
TCCATCGAAGTGGTTGATGATCTCACATTGCGATGGACGACGGTGGAACCGATCATCAACTCCCCCGACTATGCCTGGGCGTATATATGGGTCTTGCCTCCTGAGATATGGAAGAATGTCGATGAGTCGGAGCTTTTCACCTTCGAGTTCAGTCCTCCGGTGGGTACAGGGCCGTATGTGCTGACAGAACAAGTTCCGGGCAGCCACATGATCTTTGACGCCAGAGAAGACTACTACCGGGGAAAACCACCCATCGATCGCATCATCTACACGATTTATAGTAACCCCGACGCGCTGAACAACGCACTCCTGTCAGGCGAGATCGACTTGACCTTGCCCTTCCTGCCTGCTGAAAGCTACGATGTTCTGTCGCAAGATCCGAACATCACCATCGAAGAGCAGTTTCCTGGCGACACCTATAACCTGGCTTTCAATATGTCTTCGGCGGGCACGACTCATCCGGCAATCAAGGATGCGGCAGTGCGCGAGGCCATTGATTATGCCATCGACAAGGATCAGATCGTCGATGTCGCGTTCCTGGGCCATGCCATCACCTGCCCCACGAACTATGGTTGCGGGCCGAATTTCAAGGGAGAGTTGAACCCTGATTTGGTGACGACACCCTTTGACCCGGACAAAGCCAATCAAATCCTCGATGAGGCCGGATACAAGGACTCAGATGGCGATGGCGTTCGTGAGACCGCCGATGGTCTTCCCCTTGAATTTCGCCTCATCTATATCACCGACTTTCCGCCAGCGCTAACGGCGAGCGAAATGATCGCTGATTCGCTTGCCAAAATCGGGATCCAGGTTGAAATTGAAGCCGTGGATTGGGGCACCTGGTATGATGTGGTGACCAATCAGCGTGATTTTGATATGACGATTGATGTCGCGTTGAGCAATATCGATCCGGCTTCGATGGATTACTGGCATAGCTGCTGGTCGGCAGAGCCAAGCGGCTACAGCACATCCGGTTATTGCAACGAGGAGATGGACGGTTTGGTCTACGCTTATTGGTTCTCTCCTGACAAGGAAGCCCGCTGGGAACCGATGTTTGAAGCGCAACGCATGTTGAATGCGGATCGACCCTTCATCATTATCGCTGGCCCAAAGAGGATCCAGGCATTCCGCAACGACCGCTTTGAGTTCCCCTTCGATACCTGTTACGACAACTTCGGCATGTTCACGCCTCAAGGACTACTGAACGCGACGCCGAAGTAACATCGACTAACCAGACCAGGTGACAGTCACCCGTTTATAAGTCAGCAAATATCTGAAAACTTCGACCGAATGCTCTACAATTTCGGGTGACTGTCACCTTCTCTATTTATTGAAAAGATACTAACCAGGACATAAAACATGCAACACACGGTATTGCGAACGCTTCAGGACTGTGAAGATTTCCTCGAAGGTGCGCTTTGGTTAGGCACCGGCGGTGGTGGCGGCTTTGAAGAAGGGTTGGAAAAACTGCAACAAGTCCTGGATGATGGGCTATCCCTTGAGTGGGTTGAAGCAGACGAGATACCTGATGATGTTTGGACGGTTACTGTTGGCCTGCATGGTTCCATCGCTCCCTTATCCTCGGAGACACTGGAGGAAATACGCAACCAGGGCCTGACAGAAGCCAAAGACGAATGGTATGTGGCAAAAGCTGTCAAAGAATTAGGCGTCGCCCTGGGCCACGATTTTGGTTGTGTGGTCCCAGCGGAACTGGGACCAGATAGTGTCGCTATCCCTCTGGCAGTGGGCGCACGTTTGGGAATTCCGGTGGTGGATGGCGACTACATTGGACGGGCTGTGCCAGAAGAAGCGCAATCCACTTATTGTTTGCATGGAATGCAGAGCAATCTCTTTGCCGGTGTGGATCGTTGGGGAAACAGCGTCTTTGTAAAAAAGGCTGTCAACACGCATGCCCTGGAGCGCATGGCGAAAATGTTGGCGGTGGCGTCCTATGGGGATATCGCTGTGGCGACCACGCCCCTCGTCGCCGCAGAAATGAAAAAGATACTTGTTCCCGGCACGCTGAGCCGATGTCTGAAAATCGGGCAAACGCTTCGCGTCTCCAGAACGAATGGTCGGGACCCCATCGACGCGGCGGTGGAGGTGGCAGATGGTTGGCGGTTATTTGATGGGACGGTTGAAAGCCTGGAAACCGAGGATCGGGATGGCTATCTTTTTGGCGTCGTACAGATCAAAGGTTCAGGGGCCTTTCAGGATCAGACTCTGAAGGTTTGGTTCAAGAATGAGAATCAGGTTACCTGGCTAAACGGCAGTCCCTGGATTTGCAGCCCTGATCTCGTCACATTTGTTTATCGTGAAAACGGACGCGGCATCTACAATGCGGATCTCAAAGAAGGGGATGAAGTGATAGCGGTCGGGATCAAAGGCGTACAAGCTTTTCGCAGCGAGCAAGGCTTGAAGCTGGCCGGGCCCAGACACTATGGTTTTGATATCGAATATACCCCTATCGAAGCGTTAATGGAGAAATAGAATGTCAATCGCAAGAATCGAAAGATCACAAATCGGACTGTTGTTGATCGATGTGCAACCAGCTTTTCTGGAATATGCTTTTTCGGGCAAAGATGAGCAGGAAGAATCCCTCTTGGTGCGTCTGGAGCATTTTCTGATGCTGGCGGACTGGATGGATCTACCGCTGGTCGCCACCTTTGAGAAACCGGTCTCAGAAAACGGCGAACTGCCGGACAGACTCGAAGCAGTTTTTCCCGCCAAAGGTCAGAAATTCACCAAGAATTATTTTGGCTGCATGACTGAGCCTGATATAGCTGGAGCCATTAAAGAATTGCAGGTCGAACAGATTGCCGTGGCCGGAGCAGAGACGGATGTTTGTGTGATGCAATCCGTGCTGGGTTTATTGCAGGCGGGATACCAGGTTTTCCTGTTGGAGGATTGTCTCTTCACATCCGAATCCCAACCAGCACCCGCCCTGCGCCGCATGGTTCAGGCTGGGGCTATCCCCTGCACATTAAAAGCGATGGCTTATGAGCTTGTTCGATGTGTGGATGACCTTCCCTGGTACCCGGAAGGCTGGGAGATGAAGGACCGTTCTCATGAAAAGCCATTTCCCAAAGATTTCACCTCTCCTGAAGAATGGCCTGCCTGGGAGCCAAAGATCTAAGAATAAATCAAAAAAACAGAAATATTTACACAAAAGGACAAGAACCAAATGACAAATTCGTCGAACACACAATACTTCATTGATCTGGAAACAAAATACGGCGCCCACAATTACAAGCCCCTGGATGTTGTGATTCATCGGGGAGAAGGCGTCTGGGTGGAAGATGTGGAGGGCAAGCGCTATCTGGATTGCCTGGCCGCGTACTCGGCCGTGAACCAGGGGCACTGCCACCCGAAAATCCTGCAGACGATGGTCGAGCAGGCGCAAAAGCTGACGTTGACCTCGCGCGCATTTCGCAACGATCAGTTGGGACTTTTTTACGAAGAAGTGTGCAAGCTGACCAATTCGCACAAAGTTTTGCCCATGAATAGCGGTGCAGAAGCGGTGGAGACTGCGATCAAGGTCGTGCGCAAGTGGGGATACCAGGTCAAGGGCGTGCCGGAGGATCAGGCAGAGATCATCGTCTGCGCCAACAATTTCCACGGTCGGACGATCACGATTGTGGGGTTCAGCACCGCGGAAGGGTCACGCGCCGGGTTCGGGCCGTTCACTCCCGGGTTCAAGATTATCCCCTTTGGCGATGCGCAAGCCCTGGAAGATGCCATCACCCCCAATACGGTTGGATTCATGGTCGAACCGATTCAGGGCGAGGCCGGCGTGATCATCCCGCCAGCAGGCTATCTCAAACAAGCCAGGGCCATCTGTGATCAAAACAACGTGGTGCTGATCCTGGACGAGATTCAGACCGGGCTGGGACGCACCGGAAAACTCCTGGCCGAAGAACACGACGGCATCGAGGCCGATCTGACCCTGATCGGCAAGGCGCTGTCCGGCGGTTTCTATCCGGTATCGGCTGTGCTTTCCAACACCGAGGTCATGGATGTTTTGCAGCCCGGAGATCATGGCAGCACCTTCGGTGGCAATCCCCTGGCCGCGGCTGTGGCCCGAACAGCGCTCAAAGTCCTGATTGAGGAGGGCATGATCGAAAATGCCGCCAACCTAGGGGCTTACTTTGCAGAAGGGTTGCGGCAAATCAAACAACCGTTGATCAAAGAAATCCGCGCCAGGGGCCTGTTTATCGGCGTGGAATTCTTCCCCGAGGCTGGTGGCGCCCGCCAGTATGCCAAGAAGCTGATGGCCAGAGGCTTGCTCTGCAAAGAAACTCACCAACACACCCTTCGCTTCGCCCCGCCCCTCGTGATCACAAAAGATGAGGTGGACTGGGCGCTGGAGCGCATCGAGCAGGTTTTGACAACGGCCTAGAATTGCGGGCATGGTTAAGAATCAACGTCTCGCACCCTGCCAAATCGGCACAGTTTATTGGCTTACCCTATCTGAATGACTGCGTTTCCTTTGACGCGGCTGTGGCGGACGGCGATCAACGCCTCGGGCAGGCGCTCAAAGGGATAGGTTTCGATACCGACCTGGATGTCGCTGGCGTCGGCCAGTTGGATGAAGCCGCGCGCGTCCTCACGGGTGACGTGCGCCAGGCTGATGATGGAGCGTTCGCCCCAGATGAGGTTGAAATCGGCGATGGTGATGGGCGTCATGGTCACCGGGCCGAGCACCAAACGGCCGTTTTTGTCCAGTTGGGCCAGGGCGAATGGCACCAGGTCGCCCACCGGCGGAAAGATGATGCCGCCATCCAGTTTCACCGGCAGGGCATCGGCATAGTCGCCGATCCAGTCGGCGCCATACTGGCGCGCCGCGGCTTTGTTCTTCTCGCTGCGCGTGACCACGTACACCTCGATGCCAAGACCGTGCGCGGCCTGAAGCACGTAGGTGGCCGTGGGGCCGAAGCCGTACAGCCCCAAGCGCTGTCCTTCGTGCAGGCCGGTCAGACGCAGCGCCCGGTAGCCCGCTGTGCCCGGACACATCCACGGCGCCATCTCGACGAAGGAGCGGCTTGCAGGCAGGGGCTGGGCGAAAGCGGCCTTCACCACCGTGTATTCGGCAAATCCGCCATCCGCATCCCAACCGGTGAAGCGGGCGTGTTCGCACAGATTCTCCTTGCCTTCCTGGCAGAATTTGCACCGGCCGCAGGCATCGTGTAGCCAGGTCACGCCGGCGCGGTCACCCGGGCTGAAGCGCGTGACCCCAGCCCCTATTTCATCGACAACGCCGACGATCTCATGCCCGAGCACCAGTGGCGTTTTGTGCAGGGGCAGATCGCCTTCGGCGATGTGGGCGTCGGTGCGACAGACGCCGCAGGTGATGACCCGGATGCGGATCTCGCCCGGTCCGGGATGCGGGTCGGGCAGCGTCACCAGCGCCAGGGGATTGGTTTCGACGGGCGCTTGCTTGGTCAAAATCCACGCTTTCATTTCGTCTCGTCCTGTGTGGTAAGAACTTTTGGGAAGGCCCAGATGCGCACCTAGATGATTGCGATTTTGTCGTAGGAGGAACTGGCGATGTCGGAGGCGTGTTGGCGGTAGTGGCGCAGGGTGGCGGGCAGGTGGGCCAGGATGTCTCCCGCCACCAGACCCTCCTCTCCGATCTCAGCCTCAGCCAGATCGCCCGCCAGGCCGTGCAGGAAGACGCCCATGCGCACGGCGTCGCCGAAATCGAAGTGTGCAGTTGCGAACATGGCGGCGATGGTTCCTGTGAGCACGTCTCCGCTGCCGGCAGTGGCCATGCCTGCGTTTCCGCTCAGGTTGAAGAACACCCGGCCATCTGGCTCGCCGATGAGGGTGTGCGCTCCCTTGAGTGCGATGTGAGCCCCCCATTCCCGCACGCCGCGTTGCAAGACGCCGATGCGATCGGCCATGACTGCGCCCAGGGGCGCGCCTAGCAGTCGGGCCATCTCGCCGGGGTGGGGGGTGAGCACGGTGGGCGCGGTGCGCTGGCGCACGCTGTCGGGGTAAGCGGCTACTGCGCTCAGGCCGTCGCCGTCGATCAGCAGGGGCTTGTCGATGCGGGCGGCCAGTTCCTGCACCAGGGTCTGCGTTTCCTCGTCCAGGGAGACGCCCGGGCCCACCACCACCATGTCCACGTCCGCTGCGGTTCCGAGCAGCGCGTCGAGATTACTCAGGGCCAGGCTGCCGCTCGGAGTTTCCGCCAGCGGCAGGAGTACGATCTCGCTGCCTTTGTTGGCGATGAAGGGGGCGACGCCGCGCGGAGTGGCCAGGTAGGAAAGCCCGCCGCCAGCGCGCAGGAAGGACATCGCCGCGAAATAGGGCGCTCCCAGGTAGCGTGCCGCCCCGGCCACGAATAGAACTTTGCCGCAAGAGCCTTTGTGGGCATCGGGCTGGCGCGGGGGCAGCGGCAGCAAGCGCGAGGTTTCGACCGTGATCTCATCTCGGTTGTAGTTTTCGGGGGGGAAGGAGATGTGGGTGACGTGCAACTTGCCGCCCAGGGCGAAGCCTGGGAATAGCAGGTTGCCGGTTTTGGGCAGGCCAAAGGTGATGGTGTGTTCGGCGCGCACCGCCACGCCCATGACCTGTCCCGTGTCACCGTGCACGCCAGAGGGGATGTCGATGGCGACCACGGGACGTTCACTCTGATTGATCAACTCCACGATTGCACGGTATCGGCCGCCCACGTCACGGCTGAGCCCCGTGCCGAAGATGGCGTCCACCACGACGTCAGCCTGGGCGAGCGCCTGTTGCGCCAGGGCGAGATCATCGTCGTGGATTTGCGAGAAGGGGATGCCGGCTCGTTCGACCATCTGGTAGTGGAACCGAACTGTTTCGTCGAATTTTTCCGGTGAGCCCAGGCAGAGGATTTGCACCCGGCCGCCGCTGGAATGCAGTTTGCGGGCGACCACCAGGCCATCCCCGCCATTGTGGCCCGAACCGCAGAAAATGACGAAGCGTTTCCCCTGCACGCCATACGCTTGCAGGATCACAAAATAGGACGCCTCTCCCGCGTTCTCCATCAGAATTGTTGGCGGGATGGCGTATCGTTCGATGGCTGTTTTGTCCAAAAGACGCATTTGTGCGACGGATGAAACTTTCATGGTGATCGTCTCCTGGGTTGGTTTATCACTCACTCCGTTTTCCCGGCGTGAAGTAACGGGTTTTTAAGTAGGGTTTGAGTTGGGGAGCGACGTTTTCTTTGAGGATATTGCCGGACACGTGCATCAGCGTGTCGGCATAATCGCTATCGATGCCCATGCTGGCTAGACAGGGGTAGTGATGGTGCAGGAGGCCAACCTGCTCTTCGGCGTCGTCCACCGACACCCCTACCAGCCTCTCCGCCGCAAAGCGGGCGCAACCGCAGACGGCGTCCCGTACGACGACCACTTCGGTGATGGTGCGGGTGTCGGGATCGATGCGCAGGTGCAGGTCGGGATGGCCGAAGTGGGCGGCGAATTCGGAGATGCGGGGATCGTCGTACATGACGTGCTTGCGGCGGGTGAGCATGTAGTGATTTTGACCGAGGGAGCACAGCGGTTTGGGCGTGACGCAAACCACGCCGATGTCTTCCATCCAGCCGCGCAGTTGCCGCGCCAGGCCACGCGGTAGCCAGGCCTCGCTGTCGACGCCGGCAATGGCCGATTTAGCGCCGCACAGTTGGGCGATCTCGGGTAGAAGTTCGGCTACACCCTTGTGTTCGGCGAACGAGAGCAGTAGATCGGCCGGGGGCAGCGATCCCGGTAGATAATCCTCGGGGTAGTCGATAACAGGGGGAAGAATCGAGGGCGCTGACCAAGTTTCGATGGTCCAGGTGGAAGGGCCGTTGGTGCGGATGTTCTCGACGTGTCTGTGACCGTAGTCGCCAGAGACGATGGCCAGGATGCGCATGTTGGTGGGTGTGGTCATGATGTCGTCTCCGTAGACGTGGAGCGAGATGGGAGCGGGGGCGTTAGGGTGCGATGGTCCAGCGCCAGATGAGGCCGTAGCTGGTGTGGATATTCCAGTCGGGATGCTCTAGATCGCCCAAGCCCATGCCCGTGACCTGATCAGCTGGCGCGCCAGAATTGGGATGGGCTGAATAGGCGGGGGCGCGGGCGAACATCGCGAAGTTGGCGGCATAGGGTTCGCCTGGTTTGGCTTCTGTCGTGATGGTGAATGAGCCGCCATTCAGGATGAGAATGGGGACGCCGACCTGGCGCTGTCCTGAACTATCAAGCATGTCGATAAAAATATGGTGCTTTCCCTGCGATTCGATCTCGTTGTACCAGATGGCCTTGACCAGTCGCCAGTAGCCCTGGCCGGATGTGACCTGGGCCGGGACGAGAGCTGCGCCCCGCTCATCCAGCCGGGGGTCCCACTCGAGAGGCTGTTGCGGCTGGTGCATGTTCTGAATGAGCGGCGTGAACAATTGATGTTCAGGTTCGGAATGAGGGCCGGATGCAGCAGCAACGTGTGGGAGAAAGAAAACGGCAACTCCCAGAAGTAGAAGGGCGATGATTGGCGGGATCGACTTTTTGATCATGATGGGGGGGGTGAATTTCAGAGGGCTTGTGCCCTAAATCTTCCAGTGGTCGGGAATGCACTTTGCGAAAGAGCGGTCGCAATGGGGTCAGAATACCACCAGCGCCGAAGGTCGTCAAAGTCAACCTTTCCTAAGTGGGCCGTTTCCGATTACAATAGCACATACACCTTCTTGATGCATCAAAACCAACCACTCAAACGTCAAACAAACGACCAAATCCATCATGAAACCTTTATCGACACTGTTAAGCAGTATACCCCCTTCTGCAACGCTCGCCGTCGCAGACAAAGCGAAAGCGCTCAAGGCCGCGGGGCGGGACGTCATCGCCCTGGCCGGTGGCGATCCCGACTTTGCCACCCCAGCGCATATCACAACCGCAGCCATCGATGCTCTGCGGGCGGGCGACACCCATTATCCTCCCTCGAGAGGAACGATAGCGATCCGACAGGCCGTGGCCGCAACATTGGGCCGTGACTATGGCCTGGAAATCGATCCCGCCACACAGGTCTTGGTTAGCCCCGGCGGCAAGTTTCTGATCTATGCTGTGATGGCGGCGTTGGCGAATCCAGAGGATGAGATTATCATCTTCGAGCCTTACTGGGTTTCTTATGTGCCCATTGTCAAATTGGTCGGGGCCACGCCGGTCACGATCACACTGCCAGCGAATGATGGCTTCCGTATCACCGCCGAGCAGTTGGAAGCTCACATCACGCCGAAGACCAAGGCCATCATTGTCAACTCGCCCAGCAACCCCACCGGCCGCGTGTTGACCCCGGCCGAGGCCGAGGTGATCCGTCAAGCGGCTCTCGCACACGATCTGTACGTGATTTCGGATGAGATCTACGAAAAACTGATCTTCGAGGGCGAGCATATCAACCTGGCGTCGCTGCCAGACATGGTGGAGCGCACGATTACAATCAACGGTCACTCCAAGGCCTATGCCATGACCGGTTGGCGCTTGGGCTGGGCAGCCGGTCCGGCGAGTGTGATCGGACTGGCCGCGAAACTACAGAGTCAATCGGTCACTTCCGCCGCCTCCTTTACGATGGTGGCGGGTGCGGAGGCGCTCAATGGCCCGCAAGATGCCGTGGAGGCGATGCGCCAATCGTACAAGGCCCGTCGTGATTTCATGGTCCCGGCCCTGAACGCCATCCCCGGCGTCGAGTGTGACTCCCCCCAGGGTGCATTCTACCTCTTTGTGCGCTTCCCCGGTCTGAGTGATGATTCCATGGAGATCGCTGATATCCTCCTGGAAGAGGCTGAGATCGCAGCTACGCCCGGCATTGCCTTTGGACAGGCTGGCGCAGGTTATGTGCGTTTCTCTATCGCCACCGCCATGTCTGAGCTGGAGCGAGCTGTGGCGCGCATCGAGCAGTTGATGGCGAAACGGCAAGCGTAAAGTGGCGTCGCCACAATAAATGGCGGCGTGGTGCGTCGTGCGTGTTCCGTCAAGTTGGCATCGAGAGAACGGATCACGCACCACGCAATACGTTTGACGCAACCTTCCTCCGAACCATGTCCACTACTATCCTCCTCGTCCGACACGGCGAAAATGATTGGGTGAAATCCAGCAAGCTGGCCGGGCGCACGCCAGGCGTCCATCTCAACGACAACGGCCGGGCTCAGGCGCGTCGGCTGTCCGGCCGCCTGGCGCAGTGGCCGATTGCCGCCGTTTACAGCTCGCCTCTGGAGCGCTGTGTTGAAACGGCGGCGATCCTGGCCGCGCCGCACAACCTGCCCGTTTTTCACCACGATGGCCTGCTGGAAACCGACTACGGCGACTGGCAGGGCCAAGAGATCGGGGGCCTGCTGGAAACGGATTTGTGGAAGGTCATTCAGGCTACGCCTGGTTTGGCCCGTTTCCCGGGCGGCGAATCCATGCTGACGATGCACCATCGCATGATTTCCACTTTGCAAGGCATCGTCTCCGAACACCCCGATCAGACTGTGTTCGTCTGCTCCCACGCTGACCTGATCAAGGCCGCCATTTCTCACTACACGGGCGCTCCCTTCGATCTCTTCCAACGTGTGGTGATCGATCCCGGCTCGCTCAGCATCATCCGCTTTGGCCAACATGGCCCCAAAGTGTTGCGCGTGAACGACACCGGCGCGTTATGACAATCAACAGCCGACAGTCAACAATCAACCTCCATCCCGACCACGCGTCCGCCCAACCAATGACTTACTTCCACTACGATTTCGATCCCGCCGATCTCTTCACTGTGGGAACGTTGGGCCAACCAGGCCAGCGCACTTTTATCCTGCAGGCCGGGCGGGGCATCGAGTACGTTTCGATGGTCTGCGAAAAGGAGCAGGTGGCGGCTCTGGGCGAGGGTCTTCTGTCTATGCTGGATCAAATCGAAGATCTGCTGCAACGGGAGGCGTCTGGCGGGGCGGTGGGGAATGCGTTTGAGTTGGTGGAGCCAGTCATCCCGGTCTGGCGCATCGCCCAAATCGGCGTGGGTTACGATGACGACGCCGACAGGCTAATCATCGTTGTGCAGGAAATGACTGATGAGATCGAGGATGCTGAGTTGGGGCGTTTCACCATTGGCCGCGCGTACGCTGAGGCGTTTGCTTTGCATGCGCTGAATGTCGTGTCGGCTGGCCGATTACTCTGTCCCATGTGCGGGGAGCCGATGGACCCCGACGGACATAGGTGCGCCAGGACCAATGGTCACGGCAGGCGTTACGTCCAATGATGGCGGGATCCGGGATTGGACGCAGAACCAGGGATTCAGTTGTGGGCTTTTCTGCATCCCGACCCTCGCCAGCACAGCCGCCCCTGGCCGCCGATATGATTAGCTTTCGTTCAGTTTGGCGATCGTCGCCACTTTCGCCCGCGTGATTTTGACGAAATCCACCGGCGCCAACACCACCTGCACGCCCCGCTCCCCAGCGCTCATGGCGATCCGGTCGAAATCCTGCGCCCGGCCATCCAGGTAGACCCGGAAGCCCCTGTTGATCAAGGCCAAGGCGCTAATCCCGCCCTTTTGCAGTCCCGTCCAGCGTTCTGCATCCGCTTGCGAGGCCATGCGCACCTTTTTCACGCCTGCAGCCCTGGCCAACGCCTTCAGATCGAGCGCGGCGTCGGCGGGCAGCACGGCCAGGATC
>DUEF01000259.1 GCA_011176555.1 Caldilineae bacterium | reverse complement strand
GTGCGTTCATCCAGAATCGGCTGACGGTAGCGATATTCGGAGCCGTAATCGACTTCGACCGGCAGGCGCGCCAGGTTCTCGATCAGAAATTTGCCCACGAGCCCGGCGTAGTAGGAGGTTCCGCAGGCGACGATCGTGACCTTGTTCAGCGCCCGGACGGCGGCGTCATCGAGATGCAAGTCCGCCAACGTCACCTCGCCCGTGATGAAATCCACCCGCCCGCGGATGGTGTCGGTGATGGCGTTGGGCTGGTCGAAGATCTCCTTCTGCATGAAGTGCCGGTAGGGGCCCTTGGCCGCGGAAATCGGGTCCCAGGGGATATTGTGAATCTCCTTGTCGGCCAGGGGCGCGCCCTCCAGGTCGGAATAACGCGCGCCGGCCTCGGTGACGACGACCATTTCCCGATTTTCCAGAAAACTCATCAGACGGGTGTGTTCGAGAATGGCGGGGATGTCGGAGGCGATGAACATCTCGCCCTCGCCATAACCGACCACCACGCCGCCGGCATTGCCCAGGCGGGCGATGATCAACTTTTCCGGCTCGAAACTGCTGAGCACGACCACCGCGGAGGGGCCGTGCAGCAGATGCAGCGCCCGCCGCACCGCATCCTCCAGCGCCCCGCCCCGCGCGTATTCCCGACCGATCAACTGGACGATGACCTCTGTGTCTGTGTCCGACTGAAATTCGTAACCCTCGGCCAGCAGTTCGTTACGCAAGGGCAGGAAATTTTCGACGATGCCGTTCTGCACGACCACGATCTCGCCCGATTTATCACGATGGGGGTGGGCGTTGCGCGCGGTGGGGGGGCCATGCGTGGCCCAGCGGGTGTGTCCCACGCCGATTTGGCCGGTGATGGGCGCTTCCTCCACGCGTCGAATGAGATTATGTAATTTCCCCGCGTCCCGACGCACGGCCACATGGCCATTGGCTTCGATCACGGCCAGACCGGCCGAGTCGTAACCGCGATACTCCAAACGTTGCAATCCTTCCAGAATGATGGGCGTCGCCGCGCGCGGGCCGACGTATCCTACGATACCGCACATGAGAATTCTCCTCTGCTGTGGAAAATGTGAAATTGCACCACCACCGAGCCTGTTGTCACGCCGGTCGCCCGGCGCTTTTGAGGCGCGGTTTGCTCTGTTGTCAGGAGGAAAATTATGACGTCCGGGTGTGGCGACCCGGGAAGGCATCCGCCGACCTTTCGATTTTCTCCACTGGTTGAACCAGCGATTAGCTCGCACCCCGTGCGAGAACCTTCACCTCGTCAACTGCAAGCGATTTGCCGTCAGGCTTGTCGTCACAGTGCTGGCGCTTCGTCATTTTCCTGGTCGGTTTTTGGGATCAGGACATAGGCATGACTCCTGGGGTGTTGGGTATTGGGTATTGACGACTGCAAACAGAATATCCAATATCTACTACCCAACATCCACCATTGTACAGTGGATGGCGGACGGGAGCAAACCACCGCATTCATTCATCGAAAATGATGCGCGTTTGCTCGCCGTGTACGGCAATCCGCAATTCCGGATCCAGGACAGTGCACAAAAAACCAAAAGGCTCATCCGCCGTCGCCTTGAACTGATGCCGCTCATTGGGTTCGACGAAAATCGCATCGCCCGCCTGGACGGAAAAGACTTCGTCTCCCAGCCGCACAGCGCCGCGCCCGCGCAGCACCAAAACGGCGTGTTCGTAGTTGTGCCGCTCATCATTGCTGTTGGCGCCGGGCTCCAACTCAAAATAGCGCAGTTCCAGTTGATCCGAGCCATCGCGTCGGCTGATGAAACGGCGCGCCGTGACGCCGGGCTGGAGTTGCTCAACGGGCACATCCTCCCAGTCCCAGCTTCCATTCTTTCCCAGAAAACGATGAATGATGCTCATGTTGTTTGTAAACCTCCGTTGTGTTTGTCAGCTTTGCGCTTGCAGATAGCGCCGCACTGCCTGCGTTGTGGGCAGCGCCAGTACGTCCCGGGCGATCTCGCGGCATCGCGTCCTTCTTTCCCACATACGTCAGCTCCACTCGATAGCGACGCCCTCCGCCATCCAGCGCCAGCAGTCGTTCGCCCGCGCCCATCCGCAGCATGTTACGCAACTGGCGCGCCTGCTCGGAATCGAAACGGATCTGTTCGCCCTGAATGGCGTCGGGCGTGACGAAAAAACGATGCATGTCTCATTATACCCCATGCGCCTCTTTTCTCCAGCCCCGCCGCGGGTGCAGTGCAATTTCGGATGCGGCGCGCGAGACCTGTCATGCCTGCCAGTGTAATCACCTTCAGGTTCGGTTTCTTCACACCACGGGCAATCGCCTAACACTTGCGTACAGCAAATTTGCGTACCGCCATTGGCATCACACTCTGTATTTGGGTGCTGTGTATAGCCATCACCACAATCAGATAGGTTAGCGCACCACCCGCCATATGTAGCATTGCAATTTACAGGCTCTGAAGCAGTGCAATCGCCATTGCAATCAGACGATGTATATGCGCCATTTTCATCTGGTACACATTGATCATCAGCATTACAGCTATAATGGGAAATCGCAACGCCACTACAATCAGCGTCTACGCCCGAACCATAAACTGTGGTTGTGCCAGATGGGCAATGCCCTTCTGGAGGATCTCTACCGTCATCGCTAGGAAGAAAAGGTTCGCACGCAACAGCGCTACCGTTTGAACAACAAGTTTTGTAAACGCCACCGTAACCGCAGTCGCATCGGCCAGCATTTAGCCCTGTGGTGCTACCAATGCACTTGTCGGCAGTGGAACATATCTGCCCTGCTTTGACACGAACCCATGAGCAGTTTTCATCACCCTGTATAGGAGTACCCCTATCTCGTTTACAACTTGTTCTGTATTTCGACCATAATTCTGCTTGCGAATCATTACATGCCTGCCCACAACCGCCTCCATCATTGACTGAACTTGTTGTATAGCAAGGTCCTGGGTCTAAACCCTCACAGATTGCATCATCACT
>DUEF01000258.1 GCA_011176555.1 Caldilineae bacterium | reverse complement strand
TAAGGCCGCTGCTGGTGCTGCTGCCCTTGACCCAGGTGTCGGCTACCAGTGGAACATCGATGGTTACGGGGGTGGGCAGCGGCGTGGCGGGCTTGTAGGTCGAAACCATTTCCGCCGTGAAGTTCTGCATCATGCCGACCATGTCTGCCGTTACTTCGTAGCTGAGCTCGCCCAGTACGCGTGAACCCATGCCATTAGTCGCTTCCACCCGTACGGTGTACACGCCCGCAGCATCGTAAATGTGCCCGGCGATGTTGCTGGCATTAGCGGGGCTGTAAGGTGAGCCATCACCGAAGTCCCAGCGATAGGACGCGCCGATGCTGTCCACATCCACCACGCCTTCGTGAATCATGACCTCATTGCTATCAAGCAACCAGGCCAGGGCATTGGCCATCAAGTCTTCACGGGTGCTAAAACCGGTGTCATTGTTGACGCCTTCAAGGCCAAAGGAGAGGTATAGACTGCGATAGTCGTACGGTGGCATTGGCTCTTCCAGCGAGGGATAAGCTGCGCGGGCGGCGCCGGTATAGCCGTCGGCGACGGGAGAGCCGCCCAGAGCGCCGAAAGCCGGTGCGATGGTCTCAGGGGCGCCCACATCGCCGAAGGGAGCGATGGCGATCTCATCCACGTAGTACTGGTTGCTCGCTCCATCGCCTGCACCGCTGAGATCGAGCGCCAGACCGCCGAAGGCGGTTCCAGGCAGGCCGATCACTGAGGGGGCGGGGGGCAGGATGCCGGCATAGCCAGGATCGAACATGCTGTCCTGCAGGTAGGAAGCGCCCAGGTTGCTGGCATACAGGAAGTAGCCATTACCATCATTGGCCAAGGCGTCCCAGGCCGAAGCCATATCCTGGCCGGAGGCGAGGAAACGCCCGCCGTTGAACATCCAGTCGGAGAGCACCTGCATGTCGATCTCGGTCAGCGGTGTGGCTACGGTGAAGGTGCCATTTGGATTGTAGTTGTCACCAGACCAGTAGACGATCACATCGTAGGCTGCCAGTACGGCAGCGTCGGGCAGCGTCTGCGGGTTGTTGAAATGGATGTCGGCGTTGTAGTAGTCGAAATCCCAACCCAGTTCGGTCAGGGCGTCGGCGTAGTACATGCTGTAGTCAGGATAGCCCAGTAGGTCGCTGAAGTCGTTGTCGATGAGCAGCACTTTGGCGGCGCCCATGGGCGCTTCCACCCGCACCCACAGCGGCAGATGAGCCATGTGCGTATCGTCGGTCAGGAGGACGAATCCGCCATAGTCGCCAGGCGCGGCGCCGGTGGTGTCGACCGTGACCTCGAAGCTCTGCGATTCCCCCGGCGCGAAGGTGAGGCTACTGGGATTGACCGTGACGCTGATGCCATCATCACCCTTAGCGGAGACCTCATAGGTGGTGTCGATGCCTGCCACCTCCATGGCTGTGACAGTCATGGTCTGCGTTCCTGCAGGATGGCTGCCAAAGCTGAGGGAAGGATAGTCGAAGGTGAGGCCGGGATCGCCCGCCTTGGCCAGGTTGATGCGACCTGCGCCCATGTCAAGCACGGTGGCGGGGACGGTGTGATCGGCGTCGAGCCAGACTTCCGTGGTTGATGTGGACATGAGGGCCGAGCGAATCTGTGTTGGCGTCCAGTCAGGGTGCATCTGCTTGAGCAGCGCCGCAGAACCGGCCACATGAGGGGCGGCCATGCTGGTGCCGCTGGCGGTTCCGAAGCCTGCATGGCGGTCTACGCCGGTCGCGCCAGGGGCGTACCCGCCGGAGAGGATATTCACGCCAGGGGCGGTGACATCAGGCTCGAGGAAACTGGCGTAGGCCGGGCCGCGACTGCTGAAACCGGCCATGACATCGGGAATGTTGCCGATTTCTCGTGCGGTGTAGTCGAAGTGTAACTCTGCGCCCGGGTTGTCCACGCCGTATTGCAAGACGCCTTCGCCATTGGTCTGGCCGATGAACGCGCCAGGAATGGTGAAGGTATCGTCCTCATGGCTGCCGGCGCTCATGTTGATCAGGCCGTCACCCTGGTTGTTGTAGACGATGGCAGCGATAGCGCCAGCTTGCTGCGCGTTCCAGATCTTGTCGCTGAAGTAGCAACCGCCACGGCTAATCATCGCAACCTGTCCGGTCAGATCGCCGACGATGTTTTCGCCGTCGCACAAGGTGTTGGAGCCGGTTTCGGTCACGGTTCCGACATCGGTGTAGGGGTAGGGGCCGAAAATTTCACCGACCGGTAACGGTACGCAGAAGAGGCAATCGCCGAAGGCGATGCCGGTCAGTTCATCGGGGACGGGTTCAGGGCTGGTCACATCGATGAAGCCGGCGGCGATGGTGCCGGTGGTGGTGCTGGCGCCGACTTCCATGACCTTCTGAGAAGCGTCGCTGGTGGAGGCGCTGCCTGGGCCGCTGTTGCCGGCCGAGTGCGAGACGAACACGCCGGCATCCCAGGTCGCTTCGCGAGCTACAGTGACAGCGCTGGCCCAGGGCATGACGCCGTCATAGCCGCCAAAGCTGTAATTGATGACCTGAGCGCCATCCCTGACCGCATCTTCGTAGGCCATGACGATCTCGGCGTCGAAGGCGCTGCCGGAGTAGATGCTGTAAGTGGGATAACCGATCTTGTAGCTGAGGATCTGGGCTTTGGGAGCCACGCCGGAAATGGTTTTCACCAAGCCGGCGATATTGGCTTCCGTGTCGGCGTTGCCTGCCACTGTGCCGATGGTGTGCGTGCCGTGGCTGCTGCCGGCCGGGCCGGGCAGAGCGCCGTCATCGCCGGGCAGGGGAGGATCCCAGGGACGGAAATAGGCGCGAGCGCCGATCACTTTCTCGGTGGTGACGCTGGCGTCGCCCACAGGATAGCCATCGGGATAGGTGTAACCGGTGGGGTCGAAGAAGGGGTTGGGGGCATAGACGCCGGTGTCGATGCTGGCGACAATAATGCCTTCGCCCGACATATCTTGACCTCCCAACTGCTCCCACATGGTGGGGGCGCCGATGAGGGGTAGGCTGGCGTACATGGCCGGTTTCTGTTCGTAGTCACGGAAAACCTGTTTCACGCCGGGCATGTTGGCCACAGCTTTGATGTTTTCACGCGTGACGGCAGGCAGTTCGACCACGACGCCGTTGAACACCACTTGGTAAGCCAGGGTTGTGCTGGCCCCGGTGGCGTCGACGAAGGTCGCGGCTTGAGCGCCGGGGATGGCGGTCGCCAAATTCGCTGTGAAGGCCGCTTGTTCAGCCTCCAATTGCTGGATGTAGGCCTGAGCAGCGTCAGCTTGTACGTTCAGGCGTCCATTCACCATCAGGTTGGCGGCGGCGCTGATGCCTTCTGCTGAAGCCCACTCCGCCAGTGCAGGCGAATCAAGCTGGACGATCAAGCGGTGCGAGGCGTTCGGCAGGCCATTGTCGCCTTCGGTTACGCCGACCTCCGCCGATGCCGTTGTCGCCAGTACGAAAGCCAGAAGGGCGATCACAATGAATAGAATCGTTACTTTTTTAGACATGTTCCTCATTCCTTACGAGAAAGATTGGGTAGTCGCGCGAAGTCGTTATCCTGAATTTCAGAACAATTGCATGACTTCTGGGGGGGGATGGTGAAAAACTCATCGTTTACTGTTAGGCAGGCAACACCTCCTTGCTCGAAAAAAAGGGGACTATTCGGATGTTAGTCGTGGATGAATGGAGCGAATGGCTTTCTGCAGTGCATCAAAGCCCGGAGTGCATCTTTACAGCGATAGATGTCGGAGCGCGCGCAACTTTCGCACTCGCTGACGGAGCATCAATTTATCCATCATCAAAAAAACAGTATGTAGTTGCGCCAAGCTGTGTGTGTCTGAAGTCACGCATCATTGCTGCAACAACCTACCAGTTGACCACTGAAAAAGGGTCTCAGGACTGTACCGAAGTAAGCACCCATGCTGAGACGGAACGTATAGATTCTAACAATGGCAGTTTACATGATACAAACGTGAACTGTCAAACAGATTGATTTGGTTACTTTCTATCGATCGATTAACATCCGTCCGCAAATCGGACAGGTGAACACGTCACTGCCGTGTACTTGTTGGCGCAACGCCGTGGGTAGAGAGGCTCCGCAACCGCCGCAACTGGCGCCTTTCATCTGCACGACGGCCACGCCCCCGAGTTTTTTGCGCAAAGCTTCATAGCGTTTGAGTATGACCGGTTGCAGACGGTTGGCGGCCGGCTGACGCTGGCTTTTCAGTTGGCGGGCATGGACGATCAGCGCCTGCCGCTCTTGCTGTAACCCGGCCTCTTTCTGCGCCCAAGCAGCCTGCTCCTCCGCAAGTGTGCGTTCCGCCTCTGCCAGGTCGCTCTCCGCCTGCTCCACCTCCAGGATCGCTTCCAGCTCCGCCTCTTCCAACGTATCAAGATGCTTTTTCAGGGATTCGACGTTCTTGGCCAGCGCCACCTGCTCGCGAGCGTCCTTGACGCGCCCGCTGTAAAGCTGCTTCTCCTGGGCCTGAATACGGGCTCTTTGGTCCTTGACCGCCGTCTCTCGCTGGCTTCGCTCCCGCCGCCAATGCTCTAACCGCGCTTCTATCTCATCTCGGGTGGATTTCGCTGCCTGCAGCGAAGCTGGCGGTTGCAACGCCGCCTGGATTTCAGCATAGCGCCTGCGGTCTGCGTCGAGTTTGGAATCGATAGCCTGCAGGGCCGCAAGTTGATCAATCACGCGCATGGTGTCTCTTCCTGCCGAAAATGAGTTGTTGGAGAGTCGTTACTGGTGGGATTGTAGCACAGATGGATGGGGTGACAAAGAAAGATGGAGATTTGAAAGCCCACCACCGCTGTGCTAGAATGCTGCCGCGCCTGAGTGTTTCTTGTAAATGCGTGTTTCGTATTGCGTGGTGGCTTGACTGTTATTCTGCCACCCGCCACCTGCCACCTGTGACCTGCCTTCTTGAAAACCATCGTCATTATCCCCACTTACAACGAGGCCGAGAATATCGGTCCTCTGATCGATAACTTGTTCATGCTGGATGTCCCCCTGGATGTCCTCGTTGTGGACGATAATTCGCCCGACGATACAGGCGCGGTGGTCGAACGATGCGCACAAGAGGACGACCGCATCCAGATCATCCATCGATCCCGAAAGATGGGCCTGGGCACGGCCTACACGGCTGGATTCGAACGAGCCCTCTTGCAAGGCTACGATCTTATCTGCACCATGGATGCGGATTTTTCGCACAATCCCCGCTATATTCCACAATTGCTCAAGTTGACCGAAGATCACGATCTTGGCATCGGGTCTCGGTATGTGCCCGGCGGCGGCGTGCGTTTGTGGGGAATCCACCGTCGCGCGCTCAGTCGCGGCGCCAACCTCCTGGCCCGCACAATGTTGGGGCTCAAAGCGAACGATTGCACAGCGGGGTTCCGCTGCTACCGCGCCGAGGTCTTGCGAGCAGTGCAGCCGCAAAGCATTCGGGCGGATGGTTACTCCTACTTGGTCGAAATACTATGGCGCGTGCAAAGCGCCGGTTTCGATGTTGCGGAGACGCCCATCGTATTCACCGATCGTCGCCAGGGCGCTTCCAAGATCTCCCGGGACGAGATCTTCAAAGCAGGCCTAACCGTTTTGCGCTTGGCGCTTAGCCGACGACCACAGCTTGCCGCTCCGCCGCAGCCTGTTGTGCAGCAATCAACACACGATTCTTGAACCATGACTCCAGACAAATCGAATTCTTCCCAGCTAGGTCAGAGCGTCATCGAATATGCGCTTATCCTTCTCCTGATCGCCATCGTCGTGCTCGCCATTCTTTTGATTTTGGGTGATGATCTGCGAGCATTTGTCTTTGACTTGCTGCAAACTTGGTTCCCTGAGCAGATCGGTTGATGTGAGTGGCAGGTCGCAGGTCGCAGGCCTGTTCTGAGTTTGATGGAGGGTGGCAATGACGCTGTTGGATGCGCTGGCCGATCTGATTTATCCGGGGCGGTGCGTGTATTGCGGCAAGATCG
>DUEF01000257.1 GCA_011176555.1 Caldilineae bacterium | reverse complement strand
TGGGTTTCGTATCACGATCCCGCGGCTCAAGACACCATCTTGTTCAACCAGGCCAACGGCACCGGCCCCTACATGCTCGAAAGCTGGACGCCCGGCGAAGACATCGTTCTGGTGCGCAACGAGAACTACTGGCGGGCTGAAGATGATCCGATATGGGAAGGCGGCCCCAGCGGTCTCGCCAGCATCCCCCGCGTGATCATCAAACTCGTCAACGAATGGGGCACCCGCCTGGCCATGCTCGAAGCCGGCGACGCCGATTGGATTTACGTTCCCTCTCAGTATCGCCCCCAGCTTGAGCCTTACTACCAGGAGACGTATGGGCCGGATGGAACGCTCATGGCCAGCAACCCGAACGGTTACATTCAGGCCTGGCGAGATCTACCGCTCGTCGCCATGACGCCCGCCCAGTTCAACTGGAACATCAACGTGGAAGGCGGCAATCCCTTCGTCGGCAGCGGTGAATTGGATGGAAACGGCGTCCCACCCGACTTCTTCTCCGACATTCACGTACGCAAGGCCTTCAACTACTGCTTCGACTTCGACGCCATGATCCAGGATGCTCTGAATGGCGAAGGCGTGCAAGCGCAAGGCCCGATCATCCAGGGTATGATGGGCTACCGAGAAGGCGAAGACTCGCTGTATCACTTCGACCTGGACAAATGCACAGAGGAGTTCCAGCAGGCCTGGGATGGCGCGGTGTGGGACAATGGCTTCTACCTGCAATTGGCCTACAACACCGGCAACGACACCCGCCGCCTGGCCTCCGAGATCCTCAAAGCAGGCATCGAGTCAGTCAATCCCGATTTCAATATCTCTGTGGTGGGCATGCCCTGGCCAGTGCTGCTGAATCAACGTCGGGCCCAGAAGTTGCCCATTTACGTGGGCGGCTGGCAGGAAGATTTCCACGATCCGCACAACTGGGTGCATCCCTTCCTGCACTCGCAGGGAGCCTACGGGCGAGTGATCAACATGACGGAGCCATTCGCTTCTGAATTCGATGAGCTCATTCAGCAGGCGGCATCCTCGGCCGATCCGGAAGTGCGGCGGCCTATCTACGAGGAGATTCAGCTCAAAGCGCAGGAAGACGCCGTGGTCATCTGGATGTATCAAGCTGTCGGACGCCAGCACCTCCAGCCGTGGATCAAGGGCTTCTACTACAACCCCGCCTACAACCAGGCGAGCTACTCCTTCGTCTACGCGCTCACCAAAGAAGCGCCATAGTTGCGACACTCAGACAAATCACACAGGGGGCCGGTTGACGCCCGGCCCCCATTCTGCACCCGACCCCGCGCTTTACAACCCCGCCATCAAGGAAATCTCCGACCATGTTTGCCTACATCACACGCAGATTACTGCTGCTGCCGGTGCTGATCTTCGGCGTAACCGTGCTGATCTTCGCCTTGCTCTCGCTGCTCACCCCTTATGAGCGAGCCTCCCTTTACGTGACTGACATCCCCAAACGACAGGGCGCTATCGAAGGCATTATCGAAAAGTATGGTTTGAATGATCCGATCTACGAGCAATACTACTACTGGATGGTGGGGCGGAAAGATCCCGACACGGGTGAGATCAAAGGCGGGGTTCTGCGCGGTGATTTGGGATTTTCCAAGGTGGGGAAACAACCGGTGTCGCAAGTCATCGGCCGTAAATTGCCGGCAACCGTCGAGTTGGCGTTGTGGGCCGCCATCCCGATGATTGGCATTGGCGTATGGTTTGGCATCATGTCTGCGATCCATCACAACAGGCCCATCGATCAAGCCCTGCGGGTGGTGAGCATTGCCGGCTGGTCGATCCCCACCTTTGTTTTGGGATTGCTCTTGCTCATGGTCTTTTACGCCAACCTGGGTTGGTTCGGGCCAGAACGCTTGTCGAGTTGGGCGGTGCGCGCGGTGCAGGCCGATGATTTCACCCGCTACACTCAGATGAACACGGTGGACGCCGTGCTCAATCTGCGCCCGGACATCTTTCTGGATGCGCTCAGCCATCTGGTGATGCCGGTGATAACGCTGGCGGTGGTGAATTGGGCCTTTATGCTGCGCGTCACCCGCTCATCCATGCTGGAGACCCTGCGCCAGGATTACATGACCACTGCTCGTTCCAAAGGACTGAAGGAACGGGACGTCATCCGTAAACACGCGGTTCCCAACGGCCTCATTCCCGTGGTCACCGTCGGCGGTTTGGTGATCATCGGCTTGTTCAACGGCGTCGTCATCACCGAAACGGTGTTCAACTACCCCGGCATGGGGTCTTTCCTGGCCCAGGCCGCCATTTCCCTGGATGTCGTTTCCGTGCTGGGCGTCACGCTCATCAGCAGCATCATCCTGGTGTTTGGCAATCTCATCGTTGATGTTCTTTATGGTTTCATCGATCCCCGCGTTCGTCTGGAATAATCACAAGTCCTGCACGCACTCGTCAAGCGTCAAACGCCATGCGCCACGCGAACCGTTCTTACGTTTTACGAGTGCCCATGCCACCTACCTGGAAAAGCACGTCTCGACAACCATCGGGAGGAGAAATCCCCTGAATGATCTGGCTGGTAATCAAGGGGATGCCTCGTTGCACTCGACATGACGTTCTTCATTCTCCGTCATGTTGGACCGCCAGCATGACTGTCTACCTGGAAAACGAATAAAATGAAAAAAATCATGCGCCGGCTCTTGACCAATCCCACCTCACTGCTGGGCATTCTCCTGCTGCTGGGATTCGTACTCATCGCCATCTTCGCCCCTGTTATCGCTCCTGTGCCCGAACGCTCGCGAGATGCGTACATGATCCCACGCGATGGTTTCAGCACCACGCCCCAACCCCCCGACGAAGAACATCGCTTCGGCACGACCGAGGGCCAGTACGACATTTTCTACGGTGTGGTGTGGGGTACGCGCACCGCTTTCCGCATCGGCGTCGTCATCACCATCTTCACGTTATCCATCGGCCTTGTTGTCGGAACCATATCCGGGTTTTTCATGGGCTGGGTGGATGAAACGCTGATGCGAATCACCGAGATCTTCATGGCGTTCCCCTTCCTGTTGGCCGCCATCACCATGAGTTCGGTTTTACAGACGGTGTATGGCCGCGCCGAGGCGGGGCCCATCGTTGGCATAGCCAAGTTACTGGCGCTGGTGACCTTCGGTCACAATCCGGCAGAACAGGTGGATCCCATCCAATTGCAGATCCTCACCGGCATGTCGGCGATCATCATCTTCGGGTGGATGACCTACGCCCGCGTCATTCGCGGCAATATCCTGGCTTTGCGAGAACTGGAATATGTGCAAGCGGCGCGCGCCATCGGCTCCAGCAACCTGCGCATCATGACCCGGCATTTGCTGCCAAACGCCATCTTCCCCGTCCTCGTCATCGCCTCCATGAACATCGGCGCTTATGTGTTGATCTTCGCCGCTCTCAGCTTCCTGGGCCTGGGCGCGCAGCGCGGTTACGCTGATTGGGGACAGATGATCAACTTCGCCCGTAATTGGATACCCTCACTCTCCACGCACTGGTACATCGTCGTGTTTCCCGGCGTGGCCATTGTGCTTTTCGTACTGGCCTGGAATCTGGTCGGTGACGCCCTGCGCGACATCCTGGACCCGCGCTTAACGGGCAGTCGAGCCTGAACGGATTGACAGCCTCATTTCTAGATGTTATGCTATTTGAACCATGGGCGGCAAGATACTGGTTGTAGATGATGACAAGAAAACCGTAGATCTGATCCGGCTCTACCTCGAACGAGAGGGGTATTGGGTGGTGGCCGCCTACAACGGGAAGCAGGCGCTGGAATTGGCTCGCCGCAAACGTTTTGATCTGGTCGTATTGGACCTGATGTTGCCGGAAATGGACGGTCTGGACGTGTGCCGCGCCCTGCGGGAAGAATCTGACATCCCGATTGTCATGCTGACCGCTCGCACCACCGAAGAAGATATGTTGCTGGGCCTGGGCTTGGGCGCGGACGACTACATCCCCAAACCGTTCAGCCCCCGCACATTGGTCGCCAGGGTGCAGGCCGTGTTGCGGCGCACCGGCAATGTAGACGCCGCCGAACCGGCGCATACCCAAATCGGGGATCTGGAGATGGACTACCTGCGCCACGAGGTTCGGATCAGAAAGCAACCCGTGAATCTCACACCCAAGGAATTCAAGGTGCTCGAGATCATGATTCGGGAGCCGGGGCGGGTGTTCTCCCGCGGCGAATTATTGGAAAATGCGTTTGGCTTCTCTTATGAAGGTCTGGAGCGTACGGTCGATGTACACATCATGAATCTGCGCCGCAAGATCGAGGCCAATCCGGCTCGCCCCACTTACATCGAAACGGTTTACGGCGTGGGCTACCGAATGGCCGATGTCCATCATGTTGCGTAGCCTGCGCCTGCGCTTGCTATTGGCCTTGCTGGCAGTCGTCGCAGTGGCGGTGGGGACAGTGGCGCTGTACGGGAGTAGCGCCACATCGAAGGAATTCCAACGCTATGTTTCCAACGAGAGTTCTCGCCGCGCTCAAGCTGTAGCGGAGTTATTGATCTATTATCGGCAGACGCGCAGTTGGCGGGATGTGCAGCCACTGCTGGAGCAAATGGCGCAGATCTCCGGCGACTGGATCGTGCTCGCCGACGAAAAGGGCCGCATCATCGCCGACTCGCAGAATTTCCTGGCGGATGACCCCCGTCTTTTCCGCATACTGAATGAACTGGAGGGGCAACCTATCGATCTGGGCCTGGGCCAACCGGCCGTGGAGATTACGTCCATTAGCAAACAGCGCGTCTTCCTGTACATCGTTCCGCAGGGACAACAAGAAAGCAGCGAGGGCGTTTTCCTGGGAGCCGTCAACCGCCAACTGTTGCTCGCCATTTTCGCCGCAGGCCTGGTGGGGCTGCTGCTGACGCTGTTGTTCTCGCGCAGCATCGTGCGACCGGTAGAGGCGCTGACCGCGGCGGCGCGCAAAATGGGCCAGGGAGATCTGGAGCAACGCGTCGATATCAGCACCCAGGGGGAGATCGGTGATCTGGCGCGGGCCTTCAATATCATGGCCGATGGGTTAGCCCGGCAAGAAAAATTGCGCCGCAACATGGTGAGCGATGTCGCCCACGAACTACGCACACCGCTCTCGAACTTGCGCGGTTATCTGGAAGCGTTGCGGGATGGCGTCCTGACTCCAACGCCCCCCCTCATCGATTCTCTGTACGAAGAGACGATGATCCTCAACCACCTGGTGGATGATCTACAAGATCTGGCGCTGATCGAGGCGGGCCAATTGCAACTCATGCAAGAACCGACCCTGGTTGAGGAAATCGTGATCAGGATCGTGCATCAAATGGAGCCGTTTGCAGCCCAAAAAGATCTGACGATCGCCGTCAAACTGCCGCCCGAACTGCCTCTGGTGGATGTCGACTGCGACCGTATCGGCCAGGTGTTGCGTAATATGATCAACAACGCCATCAGCTATTCCTCGCCCGGCGGGACGATTACCATCAGCGCCCGCGTTCGCATGGCGATGGTGGAGCTAAGCGTCGAAGATGAGGGCGTGGGCATTGATCCCAAGCACCTACCTCATATTTTCGACCGTTTTTATCGAGCGGATCGGTCCCGTGCGCGGGCGACGGGGGGATCGGGGCTGGGGTTGGCGATAGCACGACAGATCATTGAGGCGCATGGCGGTCGGGTGCAGATCAAGAGCGTTCCCGACAGGGGCACGATTGTCATCTTCACCATGCCGGTTTCCGATACGCAATTGGCCGATTTTGATATGAGCGAGGGGTAAATGACAAATCGTTCAGGCGACACGGACGCCGCCAACGTATCGATTCTTTTCAGCTTATGCTACAATGCCGGGCATCCAGAACCATTCTGAGAGCGAATCATGTCCGGAATCGAACGCATTCAAAGCGCCTTTAACACCGCCAAAAGTCAGGGTCAGGCAGCCTTCATGCCCTACCTGCCGGTGGGCTATCCCGACCTGCCCACCAGTCTCGACCTGTTTCAGGCACTGGCTGACGCTGGCGCCGATCTGATCGAAGTGGGCGCGCCTTTTTCCGACCCCCTGGCCGATGGCCCCACCATCCAGGCCGCTACCCAGCAGGCGCTGGCCCATGGCGTCACCTCGGCCGACTGCCTGGCCACTGTGCGCGCCTTACGCGGGCGCGGCGCATCGCCCTATCGAACTGCGGCATGCCTTCGATTTCTAGCGACCAAGGGGTCGCCGACCAGGAATTCTGCGTTCGACTCGTCATCGTTTTAGCTCAGCGAGGCGTAAGGCGTGTTGTGAATCGTGTCGATCATCGCCCAGAAATTTTCCAGGGGCGTGTCCAATTGCACGTGGTGGGTGGGAGACAGGATCAGGCCGCCGTCCTTGCCGATGGTTTGCAGGCGGGCCAGCACTTCGTTGCGCACATCCGCGGGAGAGCCGAAAGGCAGGGTGTGTTGTTCGTCGATTGTGCCCCAGAAGCAAAGCTTGTCACCGTATTTCTTGCCGATTTCGGTCGGATCCATGCTGGCCGGTTGGATGGGGTTGAGCACATCGACGCCGATCTCGATCAGTTCCGGGATGATGGGGCGGATGTTGCCGTCGCTGTGGTAAGCGATTTTCACAGCGGGGTTGATGGCTTTCAGCTCAGCGATGAACGTCGCCATGCGGGGCTTGAAATAGGTGCGCCACATGTCGGGAGAGATGAGCATGGCGTTCTGCGCGCCCATGTCATCCCCCGTCCAGATCATGTCTACGCCCAGCTCTACCAGTTTTTTGGCGGCGGTGAGATGATAGTGGTAGGGAATGTCCAGAATGCGATTGGCCAGATCAGGATCGAACACCATGTCCAGCATCATCTTTTCCAACCCGCGCAGCGCCCAGGCCGTCTCGAAGATGGTGGTGACGGTGACGCCGACGATCCAGTACTCGTCACCGAACTCGCGGATGACGCGCTCGGAGTCGACATACAACTCCGGCCGGGTCG
>DUEF01000256.1 GCA_011176555.1 Caldilineae bacterium | reverse complement strand
TATTTGGTCGCTAACGGTCCCTCTTTTTGGTTGTGGCGCTGGTTGAACAGATACCGACTCCTGGCAGGGCGCATTGATTCAACGGTGCTGGTCATTCCCCCAACTTCCCCCAACCGGCATGTCTCTGGCGATCCCCCAAAATCAAATACCTTCCCCATCTTTTTGGGGCGAATATCAGTGTGAAATCGCCCCAGAAAGTCATCTATTGCTGCCAAAACCATTGGCCGGAATCATCGGAGCGACGCAGTTCATCCTCACAAAAGGGTTGGATGGCTGCCTTTTACTCGCCCCACCAGCCTATTTTTCCGTCCTTCAAGCCAAAGTGCAAGCGCTTCCTTTCACCGACAAATCAAGTCGTTCATTTCGGAGGCATCTGTTTGCCAATGCTGCGTTGACCGTCCCCGACAGTCAAAATAGGATTTCGGTGCCCGCTAGGCTCCGTCAATACGCGAATCTGAGTGATAGGGTGTCAGGGCGTCAGCATTCGGGAATTCCGGAGAGGGCAAACAACTGCGTGCGATGGCGTGCTCGTAAGCGTTGGGGCACAAAGCTTAATACACAAAATCGCTCAAATTGTACGGCACGCGCTTGGGGCCGAGCGGCGGCGGCGGTAGTGATAACTTTGCTCGAATCGTCTGCTCCTGCGTCTGGGCGAATTCTGGAGACGGCGGTTCGATCCCTTCTGCAGCAGCGATGGCGTCATAGGGCGCGGCGGGGTCGGGGCGGAATGGGCTAAAATAGATGATGTCCGAGCCGTCGAGCGGCATGGCATTGAGGACTTTCGCTGTGTCCGCACAGTGAGCTTCGTGAAAACGTTGGCCGCCGATGCCCGTCAGCACGATCACGCCGATGCGTAGCCCCGCCGCCTTCATGCGCTTCACGTCAGCCAACATGGCCGCGGCTGTGCTGGGTTTGCGCAGCCAGGCCAACAACGCTTCGTTGCCGCTCTCCAAGCCGATGTACACCCGCCGCAATCCCCGCAGACGCATGGCGAGAAAGTCATCCACGCTTTTACGCTCGGCGGATAAACCATCGACAAAGGAATAGATGCCGGTGACGCCTTCCGGGTGTGTGTGCAACCACGCTTTGCGTTTGTTGGCCGGCGTCTGCTCGGGCATGATGGCGAAGGCTTTGGCCACCTCATCGAACAGAGGCAACAGCCGCGCCTGGGGGATGATCAGGGCGTTGGCGTCGGCAAGGAAAATGCTGCGGCGCATGACAATGCCCGGCCCCAAAAAATCCCGCACCTCCTCGATGTGGAGAGCGAATTCTTGCGAGTGTTTGATGCGGAAAGGACGATCCCGGTAAAGTGCGCAAAAGGTGCAGGTGTTGAAAGAACAACCCTCGGTGGCCTGCAGCACCAGAGCTTGATACTGGTCGGGAGGCAGGATAGAGATCGGGCGATACACCTGGTGGAACTGGGCCACGTCGGCGGCGTAATCGAAGTGCCTGGCATGGCACAGCACCACCGCCATCGCTGGCGGAGGTTGCGCTTTGGCGATCAGTGCGATATCCGCCTTGAGAGCGCCCAGTTCCTGGTCGATTGCCTCCTCAGCGAGCCAGAGACGCTGTCTCGTCCCACTCTCATCCCGCCAGCGCGCCAACATCCGGCCATCTAACCCCCGCCGCATGTTTTTACCCTGCCGGTAGACGCCGATCAAACGTCCGCTCAGGTCGAGTGTGTAAACCAGGTCGAGGCCAAAACCAACGGTCAGGGCGATGTCGCTCAGACGAAGATGAGCCGTGCGACCATCGGGGAGAGGAAGATCGTGTTGCATGAAATGTTTGGGTGTTGGGTACCGGGTATTCGGGTGTCGTTCAGTTCCGGCGTTGGAGATTAATGCTCAAAGATTAATGATTAAGGGCCGCCATTCGCGGTGACTCTTTAATCCTTGATCTTTAATCGTTATGTCCGTCTTTTTCATCGTTGGCGCGCAACGCCTGCCAGCGTTCGTGCATCGTTTCCAGCGCCGCCAGCACCTTGCCGTTCACGCTTTCCGGCGGGTAGACGCCTTCGGCGTCGGGAACGCCGGCGGGCAGTCCCGTGAGCAATGCTATCGCCTCATCCACCGTCTCCACGGGATAGAGATGAAAATCTCCCGCGGCCACGGCTTCCACCACATCTTCGCGCAGCACCAGGTGCTGGACATTGGCGACCGGGAGGATGACGCCTTGCTCGCCGGTCAGATCGCCCATCAATTTGCAGGTGTCGAAGAAACCTTCGATCTTTTCGTTGATGCCGCCAATGGCCTGTACATCGCCATGTTGGTTGACGGAACCGGTCATGGCCAGGTCTTGCCGCAGCGGCGCGTCCGCCAGCGACGAAATCAGTGCACAAAGTTCGGCCAGCGAGGCGCTGTCGCCCTCCACGCCAGCATAAGATTGCTCGAAAACCAGGGTCGCGCGCAGACTCAGCGGCTTTTCTTGAGCGTAGCGTCCTCCCAGGAACGCGGCCAGAATCATCACGCCCTTCGAGTGGATGGGGCCGCCCAATTTCACTTCCCGTTCGATGTCGATCACGCCGCCCTTGCCCATGTAAGTGCGGGCGGTGATGCGCGTAGGCTTGCCAAAAGCAGCGTTGGCGAGCGGAAATACCGACAGGCCATTGATCTGTCCTACCCGTTCTCCTGTCACCGACACCAGGATCTCACCCCGACCAATCGCTTCACCCAACCGCTCTTCATAGCGATTGCCGCGATAACGTTTTTCCTCGATGGCGCGCTGTACGTCTTCATCCGTCACCAACTCGCGCCCGGCGTCGCCAGCCCAATAATCGGCTTCGATAAGGAGATCGGCGATGTCACGGAAGCGAGTGGAGAGGTATTGCTGATCTGACACCAGGCGCGAACTGTGATCCACAACCCGCGCCACGCCCGAAGGCGAAAAAGGCCGTAAGTTTTCGCGACGACAGAGCGTAGCGATAAACTGCGCACATGCTTGGATGCTTTCGTCGTTGCGGGGCATGCGGTCGCCGAAATCGGCCTGCACTTTGAACAACTCATTGAAGTCTTCGTCATACGCCTGCAACAGATAGTACAGCCAGGATGGTCCGGTCAGCACCACTTTCAGGTCGAGAGGAATGGATTCGGGTTCAAGCACAGCGGTGGAGATCAGTCCCAGCGATTGGGCGTATTCCTCCACCCGGACTTCACCGTCCTTGAGCGAGCGTTTGAGCGCATCGTAGGCCTGGGGTCGTTGCAACAGCGCCAGTGCATCCACTACCAAATAACCGCCGTTCGCCCGGTGCAACGCGCCTGGCCGGATCAAGGTGAAGTCCGTGATCAGTGCGCCCATGACCGCCTGATGTTCGATGCGTCCCACCAGGTTGGCGAAATTGGGGTTGCTCTCCAGGACGACGGGCGCGCCCTCGGCATCTCCGTTATCGACGAAGAGATTGATGCTGTAACGCCTGAGTAGGCCTTGACTGCTGGCCATCTGCATCGCCGCGGCCATGCCCTCCTCTGTGCCATCATGATTCTTGAATACTTCCACATTGGAGACCAGGTCTTCCAACATCGCTTCCAGATGTTCTTCCACCTCGGGTAATTCGTGGTAGCGGCTTTTGAGTTCATTGATGGGATGTTCGATGGTGAAGCGCGCCACCCGCTCGTCCAACACGGCCATTTGTTCCTGCGCAGCCCGTTCCACCTCGCGCAGAGCAGCCATGGTGCGGTCGACATCGACCTGGAGTTTCTCCCGCAGTTTCTTCAGTTTTTCCCTTTGTTCTTCGGTCAACTGTTCGAACTGTTCCTCGGTGATCGGTTTTCCACCCACCATGGGCACCAGCACGAACCCGCCCGGCAGCCGGATCAATGAAAAACTGTATTTCTCGACCGTTGTTGTGAGTTCACTGAACTTTTGCTCTTGCACCTCTTTCAGTTCGCTGATGATTTTGTCTCGTTCTCGAATGTAATCCTCATTTTCGAACGCAGCCGGGATTGTGCGTCGTAGCTCTTTGAGCAACCCTTGCAGATCATCTCGGAGTGTACGCCCCAGGCCGTGGGGCAAGGATACGGCGTTTGGTTTGCCCGGTTCGTGAAAGTTATACAGGTAAATCCAGTCATTGGCCGGAGGAGCCGCGGCCGCGTCTTGCTCCAGGAATTGACGTACGGCAGTCGCTTTGCCGGCGCCGGTCGGCCCTAAAACGAAAATGTTGTAGCCGACGCCCTGCACGCCCATGCCAAAATTGAGGGCGCGCGTCGCCCGTTCCTGGCCGATGATGCCCGGCAAATCAGGCAAGTTGGCCGTGGAAGAGAACGTGAATTGCGAATGGTCACAGACGGGGCGTAGTTGTTCAGCGGTCAGGGCGTGGGGTTTGTCCATAGCTTCAACCTCATTGGTGGCATCTGATCATGTATAGCATAGCAGATTTTTTCTTTCTGTGGTATGACGCGCGTCATCTTTGGTGACGTTTTGGTATTGGATATGAGATATTGGCAGACAACGTTGGAGAATACCCGATACCCAATAGCCAGTATTTCCGTTATCGCAATGGCTTTTGTCAAATAGAAAGCCGGAAGAAAGCGACCATACGGAAAGAAAAAGACCCCCCGGACAGGCCGGAGGGTCGAGTGAGTGAAAAAGGTGGGGGGCAGAGAATCAGACGTTAACTGTCTTCCCGTCGGCGTCGGCGTCGCGCCCATCCGGCCAGACCGGCCAGACCGGCGCCCAGCAGCACGATGGTGCCTGGCTCAGGGATCTCGTCCGGCGGCGGGCAGTTGTCCACCAGCACCTGGACGATGTTGGATTCTCGGGGCAGGCCTTCGTTGAAGCTGACGACAGCGCTGTTGTTGAAAGTGAACGGCGTCATGTCGCAGATCTCTTCGCTGTAAATCACGCGGGCCTTGATGGTGATGGTGGCTGTCGCACCGGCGTCGAGGCTGCCGAGTTCGACAATCACCGTATGTGTGGCCGCGTCGTAGCTGGCTGTGCCCTGGCTGGTGGTGACGCGCACGTTCTCCAGGTAGATGCTCAATTCGTCCGTCACCACGACACCGGAGGCGGTGGCGTTGCCGTCGTTGGTGATGCTGAGGGTGTATTCGATTTCCTCAGCGCCGATGACGGTGCTCTTATCCACAGCCTTGAAGATGACGGGGTTGACCAACGAACTGAGTAGCAACTCGTGTTCGGCTGTGTCGGGATCGGCGTTGCTGGCGCTGATCGTGGCCTTGTTCAGGATGGTCAGCTCCGACCACACGCGGTAGGGAATCACGCCAGCACTGTTGAGCAGCGTATCAGAGATGGTGCGGTTGACTTTGACATCAAAGCTGACGCAGGCCTCGGGGCCGCCCGGAAGCGCGCCCAGGTCCCAGGTTAAGGTGCGGGTGGCGTCATCGTACACGCCGCCGCCAGTGGCAGTGCCATCGACGTAGTCTACGCTAGTGGGCAGCGTGTCGACCAACATGGTTTTGAGGGCGTCGGCGCCACCGGCATTTTGGTAGCAGAGTTCGTAGGTGTAGACTTCGTGCAAGACGACGGGGCCGGGCGTGCTGGCCGATTTGCGCAGTTGCAAGATCGGTCGGCCGATCACCGATGTCGTACTGGTGTCTTTATCGGTGGGGCCTTCCTTGCCGGTGATGACCGCTGTGTTCTCGATGGTGGCGCCGGTGGGCAGGGTCATATCGACTCGCACCACCATGGTCACCGAACCGCTGGCGGGCGGGAGGAGCGTGCCCAGGTTCCAGGTGACTGTGCCGCCACTCTCGATGCCGCCATCGCTGGCGCTAACGAAGGTGGTGTCGGCGGGCACGGCGTCCTCGATCACGACTTCGGTGGCCGGGGCGTTGCCTTCCACCGTGTAATCGAGGGTGAAGGTCAGGAGCTCGCCGGCGATGACCGGGTCGGGATCATCGGTCTTGGTGATGGTCAGGGTGTAGGAGCTGCGTACGGTGGTTTCTTCGGTGTCAGTGACGATCAGGCCAGAGCTATCGCGAATAACGATGGCATTGAGCAGTGTCGTACCGTTGACCAGGGGGGTGTCGACCCGAACTGTCACCATGACGGTATCACTATCACCGGGATTGAGCGTACCCAGATTCCAGGTGACCACCCCGCCACTTTCAGTGCCCCCGCCAGTGGCGGAAACGAAGGTGGTATGTGCGGGGATGGTGTCTTGCAGAACCACGTCCGGGGCAGGTTCGCGGCCGGACACAGAGTAGGTGATCGAGTAAGTGAGGAGTTCGCCAGCATCCACCGGATCGGGATCGTCGCCCTTGATCAGGCTGAGGATGTGGCCATCGGCGAAGCCGAAGTCGGCGTGCAGCACATCGTTTCCACCGGCGATTACGACTTTGTAGGGGCTGGGTTGGCCGTTGTTGTCGGTGTCGGGGACGCCGTAGGTCTGCACGTAGTCGGCCAGGAGGCCGTGGGCGTCGGTGACGACGACGCAGTAGGTGGCGTCGGCCAGGCCGGTGAACAGGTATTCGCCCATGCCATCGGTGACCGCGGTGGCGACGTACATTTCATCGCCGGTGTCGCACATGCCATCCGCGCCCGCTTTGAACAGGTCGATGGTGACGTTGGCGATGCCTTGTTCGCCCAGAGCGGGCTCGAACACGCCGTTGCGGTTGGCGTCGAAGAAGACCAGGTCGCCGATGCTGCCCAGGGTGGCGTCGGTGTTGTAGCCGAAGTCGGCGTCATCATAGACATCGCCGGCATTGACGACGACCGGCCCATGCGGATTGGTTCCGCCGGTGAGCGTCCAGGTGGAGCCTGCGGGGAGGGTGGTTTCATCAACCGAGACGCAGTAGGCGCCGGGCGTCACCGCGAATTGGTAGAAGCCGGCGGCATTGGTTGTTGTCGTAGCAGACGCCATATCATCAGCCGTGCCGCAAACGCCATCCGCTCCAGGCTCGCTGAGATTGACGGTGACGCCGCCAATACCCACTTCGCCAGGATCCTGGACGCCGTTGCCGTTGCCATCCAGCCAGACGGTGTCGCCGATCAGAGCCATGTCGTTGGGCACGTAGCCGAAGTCGGCGTCGCGATAGTCCTGACCTTCGCCGATGGTGATGGGGCCATGCGGATTGGTGAATGTGGCGCCCAGATTCAGGCCGGCGGGAATGCCGGTTTCATCGACGCTGACGCAGTAGTCTCCAGGAGGTGTTTCGAAGAGATATTGGCCATTGCCATTGGTGACGGCGGTGTCGAGAACCGTATCATCGGCCGTGCCGCATAAGCCATCGGCTCCGGGATCGATGAGATTCACGGTTACGCCGGCAATGCCAGGTTCGCCGGGATCGCGCATGCCATTGTTGTTGAGGTCGATGAAGACGTCATCGCCAATGGAGCCGGGATCCGGCGTGGGCTTGACGGGCGTGGTGGTGGAGTCGGTGGCGTCTGGCGTGCCGGGGTCGGTGTCACTAAGGGTGGCGGTGTTGTCGATGTCGATGTCGTTGGGCAGCGATTCGTTCACCTGCACCACAAAGCTGACTGTGCCAGACATGGGCGTTTGGATATCGCCCAGATCCCAGACGACATCGGGCGGGGTGAAGACGCCGCCGCTATCGGCGCTGACGAATTGCGTGCCGAAGGGAATGGTGTCCTTGAGCATGACATCGGGAGCGGGTTCGTTGCCCGTCACGCTCCAATCCAGCGTGTAGGTGATCTCGCCGCCCTTTTCGGCCTCGTCAGGCGTGGCGGTCTTGGTCAGATGGAGGGTGTGGTCGGAAATGACGGTCGAGGTGACGGTGTCGGTGGCGGCGGG
>DUEF01000255.1 GCA_011176555.1 Caldilineae bacterium | reverse complement strand
GCGTCGTCACCTCGGCCAGTTCTCGTTGCGAGTTGACGTATTCGGAGCCGACGAGATAGTGCTGGTCGTCGTAAAGTACGGTCTCGTCGAAATAGAGGGTGGGGACGGTCTCGGTGGCGGGGGCCTGGCTGCTGCCGCGGCGCAACACGATGGAGCCGATGTTGAGTAGGTAGTACAGCATCGCGCCGTGCCGGTCGGGGTAGATCTGCGAGCCGTCCACGCCGATGAGACTGGCCTGCTCAAGCTTCGCTTGGGGGAGGCGGCGCACGTCGAGAACGCCTTCCAGGGGTTCGGCCCCGCGCCAGGAGGAATCGACGGCGATGGCCTGCGCGATTTTCGCCATGAGCTTCTCGTCCGCCGGGGTGTTTTGCAGACGTTCGCGGGCGTCTTGCGCCAGATCGGCGTAGCGTTTTTGCTGGCGCGCGGCTTCCAGGCTCATCTCGTCCACGCTATCCAACAGTTTGTGCAATTCGAGCATTTCGTTTCCTTTCACGCTAGAACATATTTTCGTCGCTATCGTAGCACAAACGGCGTTGCCGGGCAAAGACGAACGCTTCATTCCTCACCTTGCCCGACGCGCGCGGCTGGTGTAAAATCCGTTCTGTATTGGCCCGACCCTTGTGCGCCCTTCCCCCCATTTTGTGAGGCCCCCATGTCGCAAGCACTCAAAACCGATGTCAGCATCCTCAGCCTGGCGTATGGCAGGCGCGAATCGCATACCCCCATGGCCCGGGTCATCGAGCCGGCGAGTGGCATTGCGCCAGCCGAAGGCAAAGGCAATCTCTACATCCTGGTGGAACTGGATGGTGACGACCCGGGTCTGGGGCGACTCTACCGCGACTTGCTGGCTGCGATTCAGGAGACGTATTATCTTTCGGAAAAAGACATCACCGGCGCATTGACGGCGGCGCTGCGCACCGCGCACGCCCATTTGCAAAAGTATAATCAAGTGCATCAGACGGATTATACCGGCGGCGCGACCTGTCTCGTGGCCACGGGCAGCGAGATCATTTCCGCCCAGGCGGGGCCTACCATCCTGGCTGTGCGCAGCAGCGCCGGCCTGCAATGGTTTCGGCCGGAACTGCGCGCAGCGCTTCCAACGTCGCATCAGCCCCATTCAGGCCCACGTCTTTCGCCAGACGACTGCCAGC
Organism: Caldilineae bacterium; assembly: GCA_011176555.1. GTDB lineage: Bacteria > Chloroflexota > Anaerolineae > J102 > J102 > DUEF01. Next base: position 2,123 of record DUEF01000255.1, on the reverse strand, counting down.
ATCCAGAGCTCGGATGCGCGGGTTGCTGATGACGCCATACGCACTCTCGACAATGCCCTTGTGGAACAATCCCTGCGCCAATGGCGAAGCAAACAGGGCCAGCACGCTTTGCCCGCCCGCTGATTGACCAAAAATAGTGACGTTGTCTGGATCGCCCCCGAATGCAGCGATGTTAGCCTGCACCCACTGCAACGCTGCAATCTGATCCAAAAGCCCGAAGTTGATGGGGCCGCCAGGATAAGCTTCGTCCAGCGCCGGATGAGCGAAGAAGCCCAAAGGCCCCAACCGATAGTTGAACGTCACCAGCACGACATTTCGTTGAGCCAGTGGCGCTCCGGTGAAGACGGGCAGGCTACCCGCCCCAATAACCAGGCCGCCGCCATGAATCCAAACCATCACCGGCAGGCGATCATGTGGATCGATGCTGGGGGTCCACACGTTTAGGAAAAGGCAATCTTCGTTCTGCGGGCCAGGATCGCCCGCTCCTTCCATAGAAGAGGTGTCGGGCTGGATACATGAATACCCGAATGTGTCCGCTTTTCTCACACCTTGCCACGGGGCGACCGGCTGGGGTTCGCGCCAGCGCAGATCGCCGACCGGCGGCGCTGCGTAGGGGATGCCTTTGAAAACGAAGACATTATCCTCTCGCCCCCCTTGCAATTCCCCGGATCGAACGCGGACAATGGGAGTGGTGGGAGCGAGACGATCACTGGTTGATGGAGAATCGATTTCACTGGCGCTATGGTCGGGCGTTTCGGACGCCGGAGCAGCCGTGCATGCCGATGATAAGATGATCACCAGGAGCAGCACGCCTATTAGCAGAAACCTGAGCCAGTTTGGCGGGGCTAGTTTCATATAATTCAACAAGATGGAGGTAGGGACGATGCAGAACAAATCTCGGCCGAAGCCGGATGAGTGTAGTCATTATACTCACCCCGCAGGCATTCATCCAATAATCGATAGGCGCCACAGATTTCCCCTGAGTTCCGCCCTGATTCAGCCCTGCATCCAACAGAAGTCTACCTGTCGCGGCAAACTGACAAACTTCACTGGCAATGGAGCAAAAAAACCGGCCTCCCCCTTGACATTTCAGTTATCTACCGCTATACTGGTATAGACCACTGAACCACTATACATTTCTCGACATCACGAAGGTTGTTGCGGCTCATGATCGACAAAAACTATCCCCTACCCATGTATTTCCAGCTCAAGGAGCTGATGCGGGAAAAGATCGCCTCGGGAGAGTGGAAGCCCGGGGATATGGTGCCGTCGGAGCGGGAATTGAGCGAACAATACAAAATCAGTCGCATGACCGCGCGGCAGGCCCTGGGCGAGATGGCGACCGAGGGGCTCTTGCGAAGAGAGCAGGGTCGGGGCACGTTCGTGGCCGAGCCCAAGATCGAGCATGGGCTAACGCGGTTGACCGGGTTCACCGAGGATATGAAGGCGCGAGGACTACAGCCCGGCGCGCTCGTGATTCGACTGGGGCTGATTTCTCCACCCCTGCTGGCCATGCGAGCGTTGCAGATTACGCCCGAAGAGAAAATTGTACTGCTAGAGCGTTTGCGCCTGGCGGGCGAGGAGCCCATCGCTCTGGAAACCAGCCATCTGCATTTCAGCGCCGTCGAACAGTTATTGAAGGAAGACTTCGAAGACAATTCACTATACCAGATTCTTTCGGAAAGATACCAGATCACGCCCGCCCGGGCCGAACAGAAAATCGGCGCTGACCTCTGCAGTCATCGCGAACAAGACCTTTTGAAAATCCGAGAAGGCGCGCCTGTGCTCCGGAACAAGCGCATCACCTTCGACCAGTGGGGGCGTCCCTTCGAATACACCGAATCAGCCTATCGCGCCGATCGTTACGTCTTCCAGGCGGAATTGAATGCCCCTTGACCATAACTGCCCAACGGCAGACTCGCCAGCGGCGGATGCCGAGGAAAATGACGATGGACGATGGGAATCTGCCACGCTATCGTCTATTTACAGAACAGGAGGCCGTCATGTGAACAAAACAATCCCAACGCCACACAATCACCACTCACCCCAACTCACTCGATTCAGGAGAAAGAAAGTGACCATCAAATCTACGCTGTTCAAGTTTGTTATATTCGTCATTTTGG
>DUEF01000254.1 GCA_011176555.1 Caldilineae bacterium | reverse complement strand
TTCGTCGGTGGGAAAAACGTGTTCCAGTTGGGCCATGCGCCCGCCCAGGAAGGGACTTTTTTCCACCAGTATGGCTTTCAACCCCTGGCGAGCGATGTCCAGCGCCGCTCGCAGCCCGGCCACCCCGCCGCCAATGATCAGAGCGTGTTTTTCCGCTTGCAACCTGACCGGCTCCAACGGCTGCATCTTGCGGGCTTTGGCGACGCCGGCCGCCATCAGGCGCAATGCCTTCTCGGTGGCTTCCATCGGGCAATCGTGATGCACCCAGCTATCCTGCTCTCTCAGACCGATGTGATAATACAGGTAGGGATTCAGTCCCGCCCGCTCCACCGTGCGCCGGAATGTCTGCTCGTGCAGGAACATCGAGCAGGCGCCGATCACCACCCGATTGACGCCTTTCTCTTTGATGTCGTCGGTGATCAGCTTCTGGCCCGGATCGGAGCACATGAACATCTCGCTATGAGCCGTCACCACGTTGGGAAGTTTGCTCAGCGCTCGGGCCACCTGCTCACACCGCACCACATCGCCGATGTTGCCGCCGCAGTTGCAAACGTACACGCCGATGCGGGGCTCTTCTTCGCTTTGATTGGGAAATTCAGGCTGTTCAGGCATAGACCATACTCCTTTTTTCTGGAGCCGCCTCGGGCTTCGCCCGATGGCCGTTGTGCGCCCGGATGTAGGCGGAGGCTTCGGCGGCGGCAGCCCCGGCAGTCATAATGCTATCCACAATGTCCATGGGCCCGGTCGCCGTTCCCGTGGCGAAGATGCCTTCTTGGACGGTTTCGGTGGGAGAGACGTTGTAGTCCGGGATCTGGACAAAGCCATCTTCCGCAGTGGGAACAGCGTAAATCGCTTCGGGATTGTAGCCGGGCAGCATCCCCACCGAAAGTACGACCAAATCATGCTTGCGTTCGACCACGCGGGAGAATTCGTCGATCAATTCCACCCGCACGATGGGGTTTTGTTCCTCATCCTCGGTGATCCGCGCCACTTTCCCTTTGACGAATTCGATGCCCATGGCCTTGGCGTTCTGATAGAACTGTTCGTAACCCTTGCCAAAGGTGCGGATGTCCATGTAGTAAATGGTGATATCGGCCAGAGGCAAAGCGCCGGAGAGCAGCATCGCCTGTTTGATGGCGTACATGCAGCACACGCGCGAGCAGTAGGGCACGCCCAGGGTTTCGTCGCGAGAGCCGGCGCATTGCACATAACCGATCGAGTCAGGCAGTTTCCCATCGGATGGCCGCAGGACTCGCCCGTAAGGGCCGGTGGGCGCCAGCAACCGTTCCATCATCAGGCCATCGATCACGTTGCGCAGTTTTCCTGCACCATATTCCTTTTTGGCGTCATAAGGGGTCACCTGGAAACCGGTCGCCAGAATGACGGCAGCGGCCTCGATCTCCAGATTTTGCGGTTGTTGGTTGAAATCGATGGCGTTGGTGGGGCAGGCTTTGATGCACTTACCACAATAGAGACAATAATCGATGTCGATGAGCGCCGTTTGCGGGACAGCCGTAGTGAAGGGAACGTAAATCACCCGGTGGGCGGTGCGTCCGAATTCATTATCGTTGTCGGGCAAATCCAGTGGACAGACCAACTCGCAGGAACGGCAGCCCGAGCAGTCCTCCTCCCGCACATAGCGGGGCTTTCGCAGGACCTGGGCCAGAAACCCGTTGCCGTTTCGGGTGACGGCCTGAACTTCACTGTAAGTCAGCAGCTTGATATTGTCGTGATGGGCGACCGCGGCCATTTTGGGGGTCGTGATGCAACTGCAGCAGTCCAGCGTGGGAAATACCTTGCTCAAGCCAATCATCTTGCCCCCGATGCTGGGGTCTCGCTCAACCAACGCCACCTGGAAGCCCTGATCGGCCAGATCCAACGAGGCCTGCATGCCAGCGATGCCGCCACCAACGACTAAAGCATCAACGTGAATTTGATTAGATTCCATAGTTCACACACCTCTTTTTCTGTCTCAAGATGCTGGCGCGGCTGCTACTGGCAAGGGGCGTGGCAACGGCCCCAGTTCATCCAGCAACTCCTCCATCTTGGCGATTTCCTCGATGAAAGGCCGCACGCAAACCGTGCAGATGGCGGTCAATCGCAACCGCTGTTGATTCAGGTTGCGTTCCTTCATCAACTCGTAGGTCTGATTGATGAGCTCTGCTGTCCGCTCCGGCGCGCCCTTGTAGGGACTGTCCGTGCCGCTGTACATGACGATGACGCCATCAATGCCGCGTTCAAAGGCTTCCATGTAGAAGCTCGGCGGAAACATGGCCGCGCTCATAATCGGCAGAATGTAGGTGTTGGGTGGGTATTCCAGATGGGCCTGCCCTGCGGAATCGGCGCCGCGATACCCACCCGACAGCGTTGCCAGAATCAGGATCTTTGGGTCTCCGTTGCTTGATACTGTTGCCATCGCTATCTCCTAACAGGGTTATTCCGCAAATGTGTGCGATGTGCGTTAATCGTGGTGCGTATTGCGTGTTGCGCAAGACGACAAAGGAGGACGGAACACGCAATACGCCGCCGTTGCTTTACGCATCACATTTCACGGGTTGCTATTTCTTGCGCAGGATGAAAAGCCGGTCATACGCGCCTTCATCGATGAAACCCAGGAATTCGTTTCCGGTCTTCTTGCACCAGCGGGCCAGATTATTCCGGGTGTCCTTCGATCCAGACCAGATTTCCAGCACTTCGCCGACTTTGACGGCGCCGATGCCCTTCTTGGCCTCCAGCAGAGGGCCGGGGCAAGCGCTGGCGCGGGCATCGATCACTTTTGTTGATTGAATACTCGCAAGATCCATTGTTTCGGTTGTCATGGGATTTCTCCTTGATTGAGATGTGGTTGGCGAATCGCCTGCTCTAACTCGCTGAGAAATGAGTCGATATCGAGATGATAGGCATTGACGACATCTTCAAGTGTGCAAAATGAGGCCATTGGGCATCCCACACAAACCATGTGGTGATGTAGGAAAATTGGCACTGATTGCGGCCAGCGATCCATGATATCGGCTGCTGTGCTATCACTCCTGAGAGGGGGATACTGCATCGTGCCTGTCACCTCTACAAAAAAGCATAGATCGCTTCCGAATATTCTTCTTTGCTCTCGGACAAAGATATCAAGAATTAGAGTGCATCGACCCCAAGCTCGCACCGGCTTCATTCCCTACCCGCTGGTTTTCTTCTCTCTTTCTCGCCTGGCCAGGCCCTATTTCTTTCGAAAGGCCTCGGCGATCGTCACCAGGCCGTGCCCATCCCGAATCACAACCCGCTCCCGGCCAAGCTCAACCAAGCCATCATCTTTCCAGCGACTGAGAATGCGACTGACCGTATACAATGTGGTGCCCGTCATCTCCGCCAAGTCTTCACGCGAGAGCGGCAGATCGATCAATACGCCGCTTTGCACTCGTTTCCCCGCCTGTCTCGCCAAGCGCACCACCGTCCCCGCCACCCGTTGCTCCACACACGCCGTCACCATCTCTTCATAGCGACGCTGCCACTTCTGGCACTGTTCAGTCATCACCTGCAAGGCATTTAAGGCGATGCCGGGATAGCGGTGCAACAAATCTCGCAACGTTTCACTATTCCACGCCACCGCCGTGCATACCCCTACCGCCTGCACGCTAAACGGGTACGTCGCCTTCTCCTGGGCGGCAACTATGCCGTAACACTCACCAGGCTCCAGAAAGCGCGCGAGCACCTGATGGCCGTCTACAGTCACCTTCGCCATCTTAGCCCGTCCTTCAAGTAAAACATAAAAAGCCGTTGCTGGATCGCCTTGATGATAGAAGTGCTCATCCGGGGCGATTTGGAGACGTATGCCAGCCTGAAGGACGGCATTCAGGGCGGGCTCGCGCAAGCCATGAAAAAGCTTACAGTCAGCAAAGAGATTGGCATAATTGCCAGGCAGCGACATGATGCGCCTATCATAGCTGAAAACGGGGGAAAAGGTAAAAAGTGACGATCGTCTTGGTTTAGACGTCTGCACACGACTGGCCGTCTTGAACGATTCAACAGCCGCCTCCTTCGCAGTGCCAGAGTGACTGTTCCCAGTTTCTAATGCTACGCTAACGATGATATGATAAACTAATGGTCATTCACGGAGGTTTTTATGTACTATCCATCCTTTTCGCTTTGGCTTTTGTTGGCCCTGCCCGGTTTACTCCTGGG
>DUEF01000253.1 GCA_011176555.1 Caldilineae bacterium | reverse complement strand
GGCGCTGGCCGGTTGCGATAATGGCCGGGTCCAGCTCCACGCCGTCGATGGGGATGGGGCCGTAGGCGGATGTGTACAGCTTGGGCACAGTGCCCGCGGCCAGACCGATCACCAGCAGGCTGTCCACATCGTCGGGTGAGACAGGCGCGGGGCTGAAAAAGGGCGCCAGCAAGAAGTAATCCCAGATGCCGTTGGCCAGGGTCATGCCGGGGCGATAGACGGAGTGCACGCCCGCGCCTTCGTTGAGCTTGAGCACGACTTCAGGGCCGTTTTGCACGATCTGAATGTAGTTGTAGGCCGATTCCTGTTCGTAGAGCGTGGCAGCATCGGCGCGGATGGTACCGGTCGGGAGCAACGCCAGGGCCAGGAGTAGCAACCAGGCCAGGGTGAAAAAGAGGGCGCGGCGGCGGGCGTAAGACCAAAGCGCGAGCGTGACCAGGCCCAGCAGAGTCAAACCGAGGGCGAAGAAGGTGCGGCGAGTGCCCAGGTTGGGAACCAGAACCAGGACGGTGAGGAAGACGCCCAGGATCGAACCGACCGTCGAGAGCGCGTACACCCGACCGCTGGTGCTGCCCGCGTCCGCCGTACTGTGCACGAGCAGACGGATGGCGAAGGGGCTGACCATGCCCAGGAGGATGACCGGCAATCCGAATAGCAGCAACACCGCGCCAAACGAACCCAGCAAGATGGCGAGGTCATAGGTGACGAAGACATTGGCGGAGAGGCGGAGAATAGGCCGGGCCACCACCGGAACCAGCGCCACCGCCATCGCCGCCACCGCCACGATGGTGTAGAGTGTGGCGGGCCGCGGGTCGCGGTCGGCGATTTTCCCGCCCAGCCAGTAGCCCACTGACAGGTAGAGCAGGATCAGGCCGATCAGGCTGGCCCAGACGAGGATGGAGTTGCCGAACCAGGGATCCAGCAACCGGCTGGCGGCCAATTCCACGCCCAAGCTCACCAAACCGGAGCTGAAGACGATGAGGTAAATGAATTTCGGATTTGGAATTTGGAATTTCGGATCTGGAGACATGAGACGATGTTGCAGATGAGAATAGCCAATTGTCGATTGCTGGCGGCCAATTGTCAACGTTGCAGCAAACGTCATTTCGACGAATGGAACGAGAAGAAATCCCCTTTATGATCCCAAACAGCCGGACGTCTCGCTTCCGTTCAATGTGATGCAGAAGGGTGATTGTCGTAAAAGGACAAAATCCAACGAAAACACTTCTTGACTTACGTAACCAGATGGGTTACGATTCATGTGTGATTAAATCATTCAAGCACAAAGGTCTTGAAAATTTTTTCTATACAGGAAGCAAGAAAGGCATTCGACTGGAACATTCCAACAGGCTTGAAAGAATCCTGGATCGGCTCAACGCAGCAAACGAGATCAGGGATATGAATTATCCGGGGTCGAACCTCCATAAACTTGCTGGAGACAAAGAAGAACAATATGCTGTGCATGTGTCTGGAAACTGGCGGGGCTTTTTTGAGTTCCATGGAGGCGACGCCTACGTTGTTGATTACGACGATTACCACTGAGGATAAAAATGATGCAAAAAATGACAAGAAAGCCCACCCATCCCGGAAAAATCATCAAAGAAGATTATCTGAAGCCATTGTCGCTTACCATTACCGACTTGGCGTCTTTTCTTGGCGTTTCCAGAAAAACATTGTCGAAAATCGTCAACGAACGCGCTTCGATCACCCCTGATATGGCTTTACGGCTTTCCCGCGCTTTTGATACAACGCCTGATCTCTGGCTGACTCTGCAAAAAAACTATGACTTGTGGCAGGCGGAACACACATCCGGGGCCTGGCGGATGGTAAAACCCATACCGCCGCAACTGCTTCATTCACACGGATAAAAAAGTTGGCGAAGAAGGCAAGACAGGGCTCAGTTTATTCGTCGCGTAACGCCTGCAGGGTGTCGGCGTCGAAGGGATTTTGGCCGGCGCGGAGGGCCTCGATCCAGCGTAGACGGGTGGGGCTGAAACGGTCGTACGCAGCAGGATCGGCGGTGCGGAGTTGATCGAGGAAGGACGCGAAATCGACGATAGCTTTGTCAGTGCGGCCCAGCAGGGCATAAACGACGCCCCGGCTGTCATGGCTGTAGCCGCTGGGGTCCAGCGCAATGGCTTTATCGCAATAGGGGAGGGCGGTTTCCGGGTCGTTGGCCAGGGCGTAATGCCAGCAAAGGGCGTTGTTGACCGAGCTCGCCGCATCCGGATTCAGGTGTAAGGCCGTTTGGAAATGCGCCAGGGCCTCAGAGCGCTGTTCGGGGCCGCGCCGATCCAGGATCAGGCCCAGATTAAGATGGGCGGAGGCGTCATCAGGCAGCAGTTCGATCACGCGCCGGAGATCGGCTTCAGCCAGGGCCAGGTCGCCGGGGGCGTTTCGTTGTAGGTAGGCGGCGCCGCGATTGTTGAGCGCCGACACGAACCCGGGATCCAGGGCGAGCGCCTCGCTGTTGTAGGCGATGACCTGGTTCAGATCCGGCGTTTGCTTGCGATTTTCGATAAGAGCCAGGTAAAAATAGACGATTTTGAGCGATTCACCGGCTTCGGGGCGACTATCCAATGCTTGCTGAAACGCCAACTCGGCGCTGTCCAGCCGATTCGCAGCGAAATGAACCTGTCCCAGGGTCACCAGCGCTAACCAGCGTAGCTCTGCGGGCAGGTCGGTATTGATGGTGGCGCTGAGTTCTGCGGCGTCTCCCACCAGGCGCCTGATTTCTTGCGGGAGAACCGGATCTTGTGACGGCGAAATCGTCGCCAACACCCGCCCGCTGTCGTATTCCCCCCAGATCAGGAACGCCGCGCCCAGTTCACGACTCGCCTTCTCAGCTTCCGCCTGATTGGTGACAACCTG
>DUEF01000252.1 GCA_011176555.1 Caldilineae bacterium | reverse complement strand
GATCACGCCCAGTCGCAGGGAGTCACCTTGAAGGCGAACGCCGGCGGGGTACTGCACGACGTCGAGATCACAGGGAGGATAGGGGATCGTACAGGCTGACAGGATGACAGCCAGGATCGCCAACGCTAACCAGATTCGTATCGCACGCATGATAACGGTTCCTTTTTTGTTGTAGGTGAGGGCGACGCATTCCTCGCAGGCGTCTTCGCTAACCAGGTTGGTTCATCTGATCGACCGTTTTCGGGCGCGGGGGTTGGTGGGGGGAATGCGTCGCCCCTACGTCAATGTCTGCTCATTTGCGCAGAAATGGGTGCTGCGTCCGCCCACGACGATGCGGCTGATGGGCGTCCCGCATGAGGGGCAGGGTTCGCCGGTGCGGCGGAACACCTGCAAACTATTCTGGAATTCGCCCACCGAACCATCGGGTCGGCGATAATCTCGCAGCGTCGTGCCCATCTCGGCCAGGGCTTGCTGGATGACATCCCTGGTTGCCCCCACCAGGGCGCTGATCTCGACCATCCGTAATGACCCGCCCTCCCGCAGGGGGTGAATCCGCGCCCGGAACAGGGATTCGTCGGCGTAGATGTTGCCGATGCCCGCCACCAGCCGCTGGTCGAGCAACAGCGATTTGATGGGGGCGGTGCGGCCCCGCAGTCTGGCGGCCAGGTAGTCCGCCGAAAAAGCAGCGCTCAGCGGCTCCGGCCCCAGCTTCCAGATCACCTCCTCCGGGTCTTCCACCAGATACGCTCGCCCGAACTTCCGCATGTCCTTGAAGCGCCAATCCCGGCCATTGGCCAGGTGAAAGGCCAGGCGATCATGCTTGTGGTAAGGCTCGGCCGCGGGCGTCATCCGCATCTCACCCGTCATCCGCAAGTGCATGACCAGTGTGCGCTCATCGTCCAGCCCGAACAGCATGTATTTACCCCGCCGGTTGATGTTCACCACCCGCCGGCCTCGCATCCAGTCGACGAAAACAGAGGGTGGGGGGCGATCGATCACGCCCGGCCACAATACAGACACGTCATCGATGGGCTGTTCCAAAATCGACGGCGCCAATGCCTCAAGGATCGTCTGCACCTCAGGTAGTTCTGGCATAGGGCGATTCTAGACGATTGGTGGGAGGGTGTCAATCATCCTCAGTCTGAGCGACCCTGGCGCGGTGGCGTAGGACGTGACAGCAACGGGGAGACTGTCCTTTGATTCCAGTCTTGCGGTATACTCCAGCATACCGTTTCACCCACCCAGGAGCGTCACCGAGGCTGAAATAGCGATTGCATGGCGCGGGTGGGCGGCATTGGCGTCATCCCTCGCTTCATGCCCGCCGAACAGCAAGTGCAGCAAGTCAAGCGCGCTGAAGGCTTCATTGTCGAGAACCCTTACGCCACCGCCCCGGACGCACCGGTGGACGCCGCAATACGTTAGCATTCATATCAGGAGGAGAACCCCATTATGATCATTGTCATGAAACCGTCCGCGACAACGGCGGACACCAAACGAATTATCAAGCGAATTCACCGTTTGGGACTGCAAGAACATCTCTCTCAGGGCGAAACGCAGACCATCATCGGCGTTGTCGGCGATACGCAGCGCATCGATAGAACCGCCTTCGAGGTGCTGGCGGGCGTCGAGCGTACGGTGCGCATCACCCAGCCCTTCAAATTGGCCAGCCGCGAGTTCAGTCCCGCCCCCACCGTCATCGACGTCAAAGGCGTGAAGATCGGCGGGACGCAAACCGTGGTCATGGCCGGGCCCTGCTCGGTCGAATCCCGCTCCCAGATTCTGGAAACGGCCCACGCCGTCAAAGAAGCGGGCGCTCAGATCCTGCGCGGCGGCGCTTTCAAACCCCGCTCCTCCCCCTACTCTTTCCAGGGGCTGGGTGAGGAAGGCCTGGAACTGTTGGCCGAGGCCAGCGCCGAGACCGGATTGCCCAACATCACCGAAGTGATGAGCCCGGATGAAGTCTCACTCGTCTGCCAATACGCCGACATCCTCCAAATCGGTGCGCGCAACATGCAGAACTACCGGCTTTTGCAAGCGGTGGGCAAAGCGAACAAGCCGGTTTTGCTCAAACGCGGGCTCAGCGCCACCCTGCAAGAGCTTTTGATGTCCGCGGAGTACATCCTCGCCAACGGCAACTACGATGTCATGCTCTGCGAACGCGGCATCCGCACTTACGAACGCTACACGCGCAATACTTTCGATATCAACGCCATCCCCGCCCTCAAACAGCTCAGCCATCTACCCGTGATCAGCGACCCCAGCCACGGCACGGGAAAGTGGGATCTGGTGGGGCCGGTAGCCAAAGCCAGCCTGGCCGCCGGGGCCGATGGCCTGATCATCGAAGTGCATCCTGACCCCGCCCAGGCCTGGTCCGATGGCGCCCAATCACTAAAGACGGGACGCTTTGCCGAACTCATGACCGAGATCAAGGCGCTGGCCGCGTTTTTGGGGCGTTCGCTATGAATGGAGGCATCCCTCCAGCTTCTTCCCGAAATCAAGAAGAGGCTCTGATGCTGCGTGAGGCTCATGTCGTCATCGTCGGCCTGGGGTTGATGGGAGCGTCGTTGGGCTATGATCTGCGGGGCCACTGCCGCCAGGTGACGGGCCTCGTGCGTCGGCCGGAATCCGTGACGGAAGCCTTGGACAACGGTTGCGTGGACCAAGCCACGACCGACCCCGCGGCCGCCTTGCCTGACGCCGATCTGGTGATTCTGGCTACGCCAGTGCGCGTGCTGCTCCGCCAGATCGCTGACTTCGGGCCCATGTTGAAATCTGGAGCCGTGCTGACCGACATGGGCAGCACAAAAGCTGAAATCTGCCGGGCCCTGCAAGCGGCGCCAGCCCACGTACAGGTGATCGGCGGGCACCCCATGTGCGGCAAGGAGCAGTCTGGCCTGGCCGCAGCCGAACCAGGCCTCTATCGGGATTGCACCTACGTGCTCTGCCCCCTGCCCCGCACAGCGGACGCCTCTCACCGCCTGATGCTGGAACTCGTCCTTCATATCGGGGCCCGACCGTTGGTGCTTGACCCCCACCGCCATGATCGCCTGGTCGCCGCCATCAGCCACCTGCCTTATGTCGTGTCCAGCGCCCTGGTGGCGTATGTTGCAGCCGTGGGCGAGCAGGACGCCCAGGTGTGGGAGGTTGCGGCCAGCGGTTTTCGCGACACCAGCCGCGTCGCCGCCTCTGAGGTGAAAGTCATGCTCGATATTTTGCTGACCAATCGCCCGGCTGTACTCGCAGCCATCGACGACTACCAAGCGCGTTTGGTCGAATTACGCGAGCTGTTGGAGCGCAGCGATGAGGCGGGACTCAGAAAACGGCTGGAAATCAGCGCAAAAGCGCGAAAAGCGTGGCAGAAAGACAATTGACGCCGCCCTGTTATCATGCTATGCTACGTCCTATTCTGTATACGCCCCGTCGTTCGTTCTCGTTTCTGTTGGCGCAGCACCATGACGATTGATTCTGAACAAATCAACTTTAAGCTTACCGACGCACTCTGGGAAGAAATGAGTGAATTCGAGGGCGTTCCTATTGCTTCACTGGTGGTGTGGGACAGTTCCCTGGTCGATGACCGACTGGACGATCCTGTGACCGATGAAAATCGAATTTATGTGGATTTTGAGCTCTATCTGGACGACCAACGGATGCTGGAACTCTATGGGGTCGCCGTGCTTGAGGATGAAACCAGCGACGCCCTGGTCGGACTCGACAACATCGGTCGGGCATTGAGTAGGCTGGCGGAGAATGGGGCGTTCATTCAAGAGATCGCAGCCGATCAAGATGACAGTTTGGTTTTGATTTTGCAGGATCAGGAAAACAAAAGGCTCCTGACGCCTGTCACGGCATGGCTGGCGACAACGTGGGACGCATTGCCTGAGGAAACAGTCTGATCTGTACGGGTTTTTTCATCTTTTACTCATTTTGTCATTGTATGGTTTTTGACAATCACAGCAATGCTACTTATAATTTCTCGTAACTCCCACTTTTTTATCAACGGCAAACGGATCACCTTAACGTAATCCAACATATCACTTTCACCGCACTTCAATTTACGCACTTCCCATCCATTTTTGTAGGTGTATTGTGGGAAGACAAGTAATCGTTCCAAGGAGGAAACTTATGCGTGATTCATTTCAGAAGGCATCACGATTTTGGCGCGTCCTGCCATTGCTTGGCATTCTGCTGATCGTTGTGCTGGCGGCAGGGCCAGCGGTGGCTCCCGCTACACAGGCGGAAGGCGCACCTCATACTTATCTCCCCGGCTACGAACCTCTCGAAGGTTGTGTCGATGTCGTTGTCGGCAGCACGGGCATGCTCCCGGATGGCGCAGGAACCATTAACCTCGATGTCCCCGGCCCTGTTCTGGACGCCTGGCTAGTCTGGACAGGCACGCAGGATGAGGTCAAGAACGTTGTCACCGATCCGAACGTCTCGGAAATTACGGTGAATGGCGCGCCCGTCACCGGCAACGCCAAGGATATGCTTCCCCAACGCGGTGAAGCGCCTCCCTGGTACAGCTATTTCGCGGATGTGGGCCCAAACGGCTACCAGATGGTCAACCAGGGCGCCAACAGCTTATCTCTGGCGGGATGGGGGCCATTGTTCTCCTCCACGCCGCCAGGCCGAGGCACGCGACGCAATGGCGCCAGCCTGGTCGTCGTTTACGACACCTCACCTTGCACGCGGGCCAATGCCCTCTACATTTATGAAAGTATCGACTTCGCCTGGTGGGAGACCGGCTACGAAATCGGCACCGACGTCATCTCTCATCTGATCGAACCGGCTAACGCTGACCGCAGCGCTCGTCTTTACACCTCCATCGCCGGCATCGATCATACGCAACGCGATAATGGACTCTGTCGCGGCCTTCGTTTCTGGTACGAACAGGGCACGGGCGTTCCCCCCAATGAACTGTTTCAGAAGATGTGGCCCGAGAGCATCGGCGTGAATGGCGGGGCCGTGTCGGCCGATGACATCTGGAACCCCATCCCGCCCTGCACGCCTGACTTCCGCGCCCCGGCCACAGCGCTTTCTGGCGGGTTTAGCGAAAACGGCGGCGATTACGGCAGCGCCATGCTCGAGATCACCGTACCGACAGGCGCCACCCACGTGGCCTACCAACTCGAATCAGAAACGCCTCCATCCATCCCCGACGTGGATCCGCCCTTCCGTGGCGGTGAATCCTTCGTCTGGGTCGGATCTGGCTCCCCCTTCATCATCGACATCCCCTCGCCTGACCTGACCGTGACCAAGACCGACGGCGTCGACACGGCCGATCCGGGCGACACCCTCACCTACACCATTGATTTCGCCAACCTGGGCGATGGTGAAGGCGAGAATGTCACCATCACCGACACGCTGCCCGACTACGTCACCTTTGTCAGCGCCAGTGTTGGGGGGACAGAGGCTGGTGGGGTTGTCACCTGGAACCTGGGAACGCT
>DUEF01000251.1 GCA_011176555.1 Caldilineae bacterium | reverse complement strand
CGCTTGACGCCCTCTTCCTCTTCAGGGACGGCTGTTGGTTCGGGTTCGGGCGTGTCGGTCGGTTCGGGAACCGGGGTGTCGGTGGGAGCGGCGGCGGGCGCCTCGGTGGGTGGGACGGGGGTGGGCTCTTCTTTGGCTCCGCCACAGGCCGCTATCACGGTGATGGCCAGCAGCAGAACGACAAAGATCAGCAAAGATCGTCGAAACATGTTTCTACTCCTTGTAGGTGTTTCAGATTGGATGGGTTAGGGTGGTTGTGCAAAAAACGTAATGCGTAAAAAGACAGCTTACGTAGCGTGATTATGACGTTTTACGTTTTACTCCGAGGGTGCAGGCCCGGTTGATTCACGGACAACGAGGCGGCAATCGATCGACTTTTGAACTGTGGGCATTTCTCCTTGGTGGATGCTGTGAAGCAGCAGCGAAGCTGCTTGGGCGATCATATCGGCATAAGGGACTTCGAGGGTCGTTAAGGTTGGGTGGACGTGGGCGGCGGCGACGGAGTTGTTGGTTCCCACCACAGACACCTGTTCCGGGATGCGGATGTTGCGTTGCTTCAGCGCTCGGATGATGCCCAGCGCCATCAGGTCGTTGGCGGCGTAGTAGGCGGTGGGCGCGAGTTGATCGAGCTTGGACATGCGTTGTACGGCCTGATACCCGCCATCTTCGGCGAAAAAGCCATAGTCGATCCACTCGGGCAGTGGTTCTATCCCCGCCTGTTTCATCGCTCGAACATAGCCAAGCAAGCGCTCTTTACTCACCAGCACGTCCGGGTCACCGCCGACGTAAGCGATGCGACGATGCCCCAGTTGTTGCAGATAACGCACCACTTCTCCGCTGTAGTAGGCGTCTTGCGAATCCACCCAGGCCACGTCGTCGTGATTCTCCAGCGGTTTGCCCATGAGAACGAAGGGCAAATCCTGGTTGTGAAGCGCCCCGATAACGTCAACATCTAAACGGTTGCTGAGCACAACGATGCCATCGGCCTGGCGGGAGCCGACAATGTCAAATAACTGCGTGATTTCATCGGCATGGCCGCTGCTGCCGCCGACCAGGATGCGGTAGTCATGTTTGTAGGCGACTTGGAGTAAACCCTGCATCACTTGCGGGAAGTAGTCGTCCTGGAAAAAACCCTGAAAGATGTGTGGAACGACGATGGCGATGGTGCGAGTTTGTTGCATGCTCAGCGAGCGGGCAATGGCGTTGGGCTGGAAGCCAAGCTGTTCCGCTGTTTCCAGCACGCGAGTGCGCGTCGCCTCGCTGATTTTTGATTTTCCAGAGAAAACCCGGCTGACGGTGCTCGGGTGCACGCCAGCCTGGTGGGCTACATCACGAATGGTGGGCATAAATGCAAAAGGTGGGATGAGATGGCAACAGTAATGCAAGCGGTTGCATTGGTTGTCGCCATTGTACACGCAACCGGTTGCATTGTCAAGGAGCGTTACGAACCTTCATCATTGGTTCCCGACCCTTTGTTTTGCATGGCGTCATCAATGTTCTATAATGAATTCAGTCGGATTTTTATCCCCTATCCTTGTCAGATCTTTGATGTTTGGCAAGCAATCTATAGGTAGGAGGGAAACGCATGGCTCGATCGCTTTTCGATAGTGAGTATTTGTACGGGTTACATGACCCTGGTGGGGAACACATTATGTTGGGGAAAGGAATTCCTGGTTGGGTATTGTTTACCAAGGCGCTTGGGCATGATCCGAATAATCACAGCGGGGATAACTTCAGCCAGTACTCGAATCAGAACTTGGGCGTTATGGTGCGGCTGAACAATGGCTACGGCGGAGCCGGCACCTTACCTTTTCAGAGTAAGTATGATGATTTCGCCAAACGTTGCGCCAACTATGTGCGCGCATCGACCGGCGCCCGTATTTGGATCGTGGGAAACGAGACGAACCATCCCATCGAGTGGCCTGGCGCTGACTGGGACTGGAGCGTTGTTCCGCCACAGCCCCGCAGTCCTGATAAGCGTGGTGAGCCGATCACGCCAGATGCTTACGCGCGTTGCTACAAAAAAGTGCGCACCGCAATCCACGCCATCCCCGGTCACGAGAGGGATCAGGTGCTGGTGGGCGGCGTGGCTCCCTGGAATCCACTGACAACCTATCCCGGCAACGAGACGGGCGATTGGGTGCGGTATTTTCAGGATATCCTGGTGCACATTGGCCCTGGCCAGTGCGATGGCGTCACGCTTCATGCCTACACTCATGGCGACGATCCCAATCTTATCCGCTCTGAGCGCAAGGTTGGAAATGAAACATTCAAGCAATACCATTGGGATTTCCGCTGTTACCAGGATTTTATGCATGCCATTCCCGCCAACATGCGTCACTTGCCGGTTTATATCACCGAAACCGACCAAGGGGACGTTCCCTGGCGGAATGAGAATACCGGGTGGGTCAAGGGAGCGTATGGAGAGATTGACTATTGGAATCAAACCCAGCCCCAAAAAATCAGGGCGCTGATCCTCTACCGCTGGCCCAGATTGGATCAATGGTACATCGAAGGGAAAGAAGGTGTTATCCAGGACTTCCGGGATGCCATGGACTTCGGTTACAAGTGGACGACCTACACGGAACCGGGCCAGGAGGAGAAACTTGAAGCGCTATGGCGGCGGTTACGGGCGCTAGAAGAGCGGTATCATGCTCTGCAACCGCAAATCGATCGGGCCAAGAGTTTGAATGATACGCTTGGCGAAGAGGTTCAGGATCTGGTTGTTTTGGCGCCCGACCTGCAAGATGCGGCGACGCTGCACACACAAATCCAGGAGTTAGCCGGAGACGTTTCGGGTTTGGAAGCGGAACTGGAAAAATTGGGCTCGACCCCCACCGTGCCCCCCGGCGCTGTGCCTCGCCCGAGCATCCAGGATGTGATGGCCGACTTACCCCAACACGCCAGTGCTCGCTGGCCGGTGCGCCCACTCGCTGACATCCGGCGCATCGTTATTCATCACACCGTCACCAGCACCAGCGTCACGCCACAGCGTATCGCACAGGTGCATGTGGGACAAGGCAAGCCAGGCATCGCCTACCATTACCTCATCAACGGTGATGGCGTGATATACGCAGTTCAACCGTTGACTCGCATCGTCCTTCAGGCGACCAGTAGCGCCGCCAACCGGCGAACCAACGCAGATAGCATCGCTATCGCCCTGGCTGGCGATTTCCGTGAAGGACGCAATGTCGAACCTTCAGATGCACAACGACAGGCTGCCGCCGCTCTTATTGCCTGGCTCATCAGCGAGCGTAGGCTGGGCGGCGTGATCGAGCAGATTGTGTTTGGACGTAACGAACTGGGTGAATCTGTGTTGTCACCGGGAACCCAATGGCTGGATGGCGTGCGCTATCGGGATAAGCTCTTCGCTGACACCAAGGCCATACTCGATGCCGCCAGCGAATGCGCCGACTCGGAGGAACTGGCGAATTTGCGGATGGAGGTGACTTTTTTGCGCACGGAGGTGGCCCGATTGGAGGGAGTCGCCGCCCAGGTGCCTGCGCTGCAAGATCAGATCGGTCAATTGCAAATCACTATCGGCGATCAAGCTGCCGAGATCGAACGCTGGCGAGAGATCGCAGAACAGTGCCAGGATGCTGGCGCACTGCCCGAGATCATCGATGTGCGGGCCACATTACCACACCATCCCACACTCCCCCCCTACAGAAATCGTACGCAACCGATCACCAAGATCATCATCCATCACACCGATACGCCCAGCAACTTCACCGTCGAACAAATCGCTCATTACCATGTTTATGGCACTCGGCCCAACAAAAGTCAGTGGCCCGGCATTGGCTATCATTATGTGATTGCCGCTGATGGCAGCATCTACTGGTGTCAGAATCACGAAACGCATTCATACCACGTCGGCGCAGCAAATGCCTATTCGCTCGGGGTGAGCCTCATCGGTCGTTTCTTGCGAGTCGGCTACGATGGCAAACCGCAAGCGCCTGCAGATCAACTCCCCACTACGGCGCAACTTGAAAGCGCTAGCCGTCTGGTCGCCTGGTTGATGGGCGAAGTGAATGTCACCGACATCGCCCAGGTCGTGGGGCACAAAGAGGTGGGACAGACGACCTGCCCGGGTGATCAATGGAGGCGGGGGGTGAATTGGAAGAAAGACCTGCACGCTCGCATTGAAGCGCAGCGCCTGGGCAAGCCGATGGCGTTCTATCTCCTCTTCT
>DUEF01000250.1 GCA_011176555.1 Caldilineae bacterium | reverse complement strand
GGATTAAGAAAGGAACGGATTTTTTTGGAAAGAACTTCCGACTTCCGACCCAGGGCGACCGCAAGGGTGCGCCCCTACCGACCCCCTCATTCCGCAATCCGCAATTCGCAATCCGAAATCACCATGTCCACACCAATGCTCGTCCAAATCGAAGAAGACAAACACTGGTGGTTCGCCACCCGCACCCGCGCCATCCTGGCCTTGTTGGACAAATACGCCGGGGAAGGAAAAAATGGTCGGACTGTGCTCGATGTGGGAGCCGGGGCGGGCAACATGATGCACAATCTGGCCCAGTACGGCGATATCGTCGGCCTGGAATACAATCCCAAGCCGATCCCCATCGCTCAGGAGCGCGGTTTCGACGTGCGCCAGGGCTCGGCCACCGACATGCCCTTCGCTGACGCCAGCTTCGATATCGTCGCCCTGCTGGACACGGTGGAGCACATCGCTGACGAGACCGCCGTGCTGAACGAGACCTTGCGCGTGACCAAGCCCGGCGGCGTCATGATCGTCACGGTTCCCGCGTTCATGTGGCTGTGGAGCAACAACGATGTCATCAATTTACACGAGCGCCGCTACAAGGCTTCCGAATTGAAGCGGAAACTCCAGGCCGCAGGTTGGGAAGTGCCTTACTGCGGCTACAACAACTTCCTCATCTTCCCCCTCGGCGCGGGCATGATTTTACTGCGCAAACAGATGGACAAGGAGCCGGACATGGCTTCGCCGCATTTCGATGACGACGCCTACCAGGTGGAAATGGAACCGGCCTCTCCGCTGGTCAACACTGTTTTGGAAAAGGTGGGACTGGTGGAAGTGGCGATGCTCAAACATTTCCAGTTGCCCATTGGCACCAGCGTTATCGCCGTGGCGCGCAAGCCGCAATGATCTCATGGACGAGCCAGAACTGGGACCAGGCCAGGAAGACCAGACGTTCTCGTGGGAGCGGTGGCTTGCCCAGGGGTTGAAAGCCCTGCGCCGGACGCTGTTTCGCTATGATTTCGGGCTCCCCGATGCGTTTTGGCGGCATTTGGAGCAGGCCGCGCATGAGCTTTTGGCCGCGGCCCGCATCTTCTTCCGCACCTTGCGCGACCGACGACGCGGGCGTAAGACGACTACCGAAGAATCCCGGGGAGAGATCGAGATTGATTGGGAATGAAACGCGACCCTGAAAAGTACGTCATTTCGACGACCGTAGGTAGGAGAAATCCCCTATGAATGTCTACTCAACCGCGCATTGGGGACAGAATTTGGGATCATCCAACTCGATGTAATGCTTGGCGCACACGGCGTACACCTCGACCCGCTCCAACAAGCCCCATTTTTTCACGACGGTCGCCTCCAGGGCGATTTCCTTGCAGTTGGTGTTGAGCAAAATATCCGGCACCGGGCACGAATCGCACAGCGCCCGCCGCCAGGGCCGGGATTCGTGGTTGCGTTTGATCAGGCGACATTCTTCGTGGCTGCGCCCGCGGTGAAAATCGGCGTAGTAATAACGACAGTTGACGGGCGAGTTTGTGGCCATGAGATGATGGGACGGAACACTTCCTGGGCTTGCAGATTGACCGAACTCAGTCTTTAATACCTGATCTTGGCGATTCCGTCAAGGCGACATCTCGTCGCAATAGATCGGCGACGGTCTGGCGACGCTGGAAACAACGCCACTGGTCATCTTCCAACCAGTAGACGGGCGGGCGCAAGGTGGCGTTGAAGTTGCTGGCCATGCTCAGTTGGTAGGCGCCGGCCACGGGCACTGCGAGGATGTCGCCGGGAACGAGTTCGGGCAGTTCCACGGAATCTATGAGAAAATCGCCGCTTTCGCATAACGGGCCGACGATGCGGGCCGGCCCGATGGGAGGAGATAGAGGGGATCGGGGCAGACAGGCGGTGTAGCGCGCACCGTACAGGGCCGGGCGGGGATTATCCGCCATGCCGCCATCGATAGCGACGATGCGCAGGCCGTTTTGCAGGTGACGGATGGCGCCCACCCGGTAGAGGGCAACGCCAGCGCGAGCGATCAGGCTGCGGCCGGGTTCAAGCACGAGGGTGGGGTGAGGCGCATCCCCGTTGGCGCTTTGCCAGGCGCTGGCCCCGTGCTCGGCGATGCGCTCGACCGCGCGGGCCAGATCGAAGGTGGGGTCAGCGGGATGGTAGGGCGCGCCCAATCCCCCGCCCGGGCAAAGAAATCGGATGGAATCGCCGCCTTCAGCGCGGAGCGCTACCGCCAGGGCCACGAGTTCGTCGATGGCCTGCAACATCGCTTCCACAGCGAAGATCTGCGAGCCGATGTGCGTATGCAAACCGGTGAGACGCAGATGGGGGTTCTGGCGGATGCGCCGCGCCGCTTCCAGCGCTTCGTCCCGGCTCAGGCCGAATTTCGAGCCCGCGTGGCCGGTCTGGCGATAGGGATGGGTGGGCGCGAGCAGGTGGGGATTCAACCGCAGCCAGAGGTCGGGGACGTGGTGATCGACCGCGGTCAATGCTTCCAGCAGGCTCAGTTCGTGCAGATTGTCGACAACGATAGAACCGATGCCCCAGTCGCTGGCCGCTTTCAGCAGTTCGGCGGTCTTGTTGTTGCCGTGCAGATGGGCGCGACCGGGCGGAAAATCCGCGGCTTGAGCGATGCCCAATTCCCCAACAGACACGATATCGAGATCCAATCCCCGTTGCTTGAGAATCTGGGCAAAAGGCAGGTTGAGCCAGGCTTTGGCTGCGTACGCCAGCCGCGTTTCCCCGGGCCAGGCGCGCAGTCCCCGAAGATAGGCGCTGATAGCGGCGTCAAAAGTGGCGGCGTCGTAAACGTAGAGCGGCGTTCCCCACCGATCCGCCAAATCCGCCAGATTGTGGCTTCCCAGGTGGAGTTGATCTTGCCGGATTTCAGCGCTTACGGGCCAGAGGTGGACGGGAAAGGTAGTGGAAGTCATTACAAAATTACCGTAAGAATGCCCAGGAGTGTGATTACGACGCCTGCGATCTCGTTGGGAGCGGGTGTTTCTCCGAGCAGGATGACGCCCAACAGGATGCCGCCCGTCACTTCCTGGGTGGCGATGACATTGACGTAGGTGGCGTGGGTGTAGCGCAGGGCGGCGTTGTAGAGCGTGTGTCCGATCCCCAGTGGGAGTACGCCCAGGGCGATGACGCTGAGGATGGCCAGGGGCGTGTAGCCAGCAGGGGTGAAGAAAAGGGCGGCGGGAGCCAGCGCCCACAACGCGGCCGCGCCGTAGATGGTCATGGCATAGGTGAAGAGGCTGTGGCTATTGCGCTGGGAGCGCCCCGCCACGCTGTAAAGCCCGAACGTGATCGCTGACCCCAGCGCCAGTGCATCACCGAACAGCATCGATCTCGTAAATTGTGGCTGGAACCCCGCCAGCACGCCGATCCCGACCACCGCCAGCACAATGCCCAGCCATTTCCTGCGGGCGATGCGCTCGTGCAAGAATATGGCCGAGAACAGGGTGACGAAGATAGGGGCGGTGTAGACAATGGCCAGGGAATGGGCGATGGTGGTGAAACTGAGGGAAGCGATGTAAAAAAGAAAGTGCAGGGCCGTGATCAAACCGAAAACGGCGAACATGCGCCATTCCGGCCTGGGCACAGTCCAGCGTTCACCTTTGATCCACATCGCCAGGCGCAGCATCAGCGCCGCAACCAGCAGCCGCCAGAAAGCGATCTCATAGCTCGAGATAGAGCCGGCCCAACGGATGAAAACGGGCGTTGTCGAAAGAAAGATGACAGCGATGGCTACATACAGCAGGCCGCGCCGGGAATCAGCGTGTGCTGGGGTGACCATCAGTTCGTGATTGAGTTAGGGAGGACAGAAAAGCAAAACCGCCGCCTACTGGCGACGGCCGCGTCCACCCAGTATGGCGATGCTTAGCGAAGGGCGCTTGCAAACAGGGAAAACACCATGGCCAGCACGATGAGCGCGCCAATAACGTACCATGTTGTGGTTTTCCAATCGCGTTTTCTGGGTGGCGGTGGTTTTTTCTTTTTTCTTCTGGGAGGCATCATCAATTCTCCTACGGGATACTGGGAACGCTTCATTCAATGGTATTGTAGCATAGGCGTATCGCCAAAGGAAAAGTTGCTTCGGATGCGCCGCACCTGGGGAACGGAGCGAAATCTTGCGCGAGAAAAGCAAAACTGGCAAGATGGACTCGTTTCCCGCTCACCTTCCCTCGTTTGCTGCGCATGAACCCCGAACTCATCCACACCGCCAAGCAATTCGCCTTTGCCGAAAAGCCAGAAGCCATCGAGTCTTGCAAATACGGTCATATCAACGACACCTACGCCGTTTATTGTCTGGGAGCAAAGGGGACGCCGCCGCGGTACATCCTCCAGCGCATCAACCACCATGTCTTCCGGCGCCCGGACGCGCTGATGGAGAACATCGCGCGAGTGACGACATTTTTGCGAGATAAAATCAGCGGCCGGGGCGGTGATCCGGACAGGGAGACACTCAACCTCATCTCCACCAAAACCGGACAGCTTTACCACACGACGCCCGATGGCGACTATTGGCGGGCTTACGCCTACATTCCCCGCGCTCAAACCTACCAAATTGTGCGGGGGCAAGATCATGTTTATCAGGCGGCGCGGGCATTTGGTCGTTTTCAGCACCTGTTGGCTGATTTCCCCTTGATGCGCCTTCACGACACCATCCCCGATTTCCACCACACGCCCAAACGGCTCAGCGCCTTCAGGCAAGTCGTTGCCGCCGACCCGCAAAACCGCGCCCCAACTGCTGCTGCCGAAATCGAGTTCGTAGAGACCAGAGCTGGCGAAGTCTCTCGCCTCATCGATCTGTTGGAACAGGGCGATCTGCCTCTACGAGTGACGCACAACGACACCAAAGTCGACAATGTGCTGATCGACGACGAAAGCGGCGAGGGTATCTGCGTGATCGATCTCGACACGGTGATGCCGGGGCTGTCGTTATATGATTTCGGTGACTTCGTGCGGTCGGGGACCAACCCCGCGGCCGAGGATGAACGAGATCTGGCCAAAGTGAAGATGCACCTCGCCTATTTCGAAGCCATCGTTCGCGGCTATCTGGGTGAAACCCGCGATGCTCTCACAGCGCTGGAAAAGGATCTGCTGACGTTCTCCGCCTGGCTCATCACCTTCGAAATCGGTATGCGCTTCCTCACCGACTATCTGAACGGCGACCGCTATTTCCGCATCCATCGCCCCGAGCACAACCTGGATCGCTGCCGCACCCAATTCAAGCTGGTGGCGGACATGGAAGGAAAATTCGATCAGATGCAGAGGATCGTCGAACGATACCGGTAGGGGCAGGCGTCACGACACAAAATAACGCGAGCCCACGCCATCTTCCTTCACCACCTGGATGCGCACGGGGAACTGCTCCTTGAGCTCGTCGATGTGGGTGATCACCAGCACCAGGGCGAATTCGTCCTTGACCAGATGAAGGGCCTCGACCAGGTTTTCACGGCCAT
>DUEF01000025.1 GCA_011176555.1 Caldilineae bacterium | reverse complement strand
CGGTAGACCAGGATGCGGTCGCCCGAGAGGCCGTTTCCGGGCGGGTTCAGGGGATCAACTACATCGCCATCGTTGTTGCAGTCGATGGCCGCGAAGACGCGGATGTAATTGACATTGGGGATGGCGCAAGTGTCCAGGCGATAGTACATGCTGTCGCCATCCTGGGTGACGTATGCCGCGGCCATTTCATATTTGTCATCGAGGTTGGAGTCGTTGCAGGCCAAGTCGGCATCCCACGCAGGGATGGACGACCAAGCGGAATCGACAGCATGATCGTTTGTGTCGATAGTGTGCCAACTGGCGTAAGCCGTGGCGGCGATGGTCAGGAGCAGAAGAAGGACGATGGTTGTGATGACGAGTCTACGGTTTTGCAAGAACGCAAAAGGGGAGGAGTCTTGGTGGGGCATTGTGGTTCTCCGAGCGATGTTAGCGGGAATATGGGAAGTGATGGATTATGGTTGGCCTGCCAGTAGTTCGTAACTGAATCCGCCTCGCCAGCCGGGCGCGGCCACGGCGTCATCCCGGGGCACGAGGGCTGTGACGCGGTAGAAGTAGTTGGTGGGGATGTCGTCGAAGGCGGTGGCGTCTTCGTAAGTGATCTCGACCAGCGAGTCGGGGGCCGCCACTTCGGCGAAGAGCAACGAGACGTCGATGGTGAAGTAGGGATCGGTGCTGCGATAGACGTTGTAGGTGGCCACGTCGCCGCCCAGGTGCGTCCAGGTGAGGGAGAGGCCGGGATCGGTCTTGTGGATGGCGATATCCGAAAAGCACTTGTCGATGCCGTCGTTATGGACGAAGATGTTGTCCAGCCAGGCCTGGAAGTCAGGGTCGTCGGGCTCGCAGAGATGCGTGTTGTCGTAATAGAATTTGCTGAAGAGCTTGGTGTCGAGCTTGGTGAGATTCAGGGGGATGGGGCCGCTCAGATCGATGTTGTCATTGACGAACAGCTCCTGCAGCGAGCTCAGATTGCCCAGTTCCGGCGGCAGCCCGCCGCTCAGTTGATTGTAGGCGAGGTACAACACGCTCAGTTGGCTCAGCGAACCCAGTTCCGGGGGAATGGCCCCGGTCAGTTGGTTGCGCGAAATTAACAGGCGGTTCAGTTGGCTGAGATCGCCATATTCGGGCGGGATGGAGCCGTCGAGTTGATTGTCGATGGCTTCCAGGATCAGGAGTTCGGACAACTGACTCAGTTCTGTGGGCAGGGGCCCCGTGAGTTGGTTGAAGTTCAGGAGCAGTTCTTGCAGGGTGCTGATGTCTCCCAGTTCCGGGGGGATGGAGCCGGTCAACTGGTTGGTCGAGAGACTGAGGATCTCCAGGTTGTTGAGATTGGCTATCTCCACCGGGATGCTTCCCTCCAGCGCGTTGTCATTCAAGTAGAGGTTCGTCAGGTTGACCATGTCCTGGACCTCGGGGGGGATGGAGCCGGAGAGCTGGTTGAAGGAGAGATCGAGGGTGCGCACGCTGGTGAGTCCACCCCATTCCGGGGGGATGGCGCCGGTCAGTTGGTTGTGCGAGAGATTCACTTCGGTGGCCACTGCCAGATCGCCCAGTTCCGGTGGCAGCCCCCCACTCAATTCGTTGTTGTTGGTCCGAAGTTTTTGCAGCAGGTGCAGGTCACCCAATTCGGGGGGGATGGCTCCGCTGAGGTGATTGTTGTCCAGGTAGAGTTCAGTGAGCGTGCCCAGGTCGCCCAGTTCGGGGGGGATGGCGCCGGTCAGTTGATTGTGGTCGAGGTTCAGTTTGCGGATGCTGGACATGCCGTTGAGCTCAGGCGGTATGCTGCCGCTGAGGCTGTTCATCTGCAAGTTCAGGGTGGTGATGTTTGTGAGATTACCCAGTGTCGCCGGTATGTTGCCGCTGAGGCTGTTTTTGCGGAGATTCAGGTCGGTGAGGGAGCTCAGATCGCCGAAGCTGTCGGGGATGACATCGCTAAACTGGTTCTCGCTCAGGTCCATCGTGGTCAGGGTGGCGAGATTGCCCAGTTCGGCGGGAAGCGCGCCGTAGTTGTAATTTTTGTGCAGGTCGAGGGTTTGGATAGCGGCCATGTCCCCCAGTTCGGGAGGCAGATTGCCGCTCAATTGGTTGCCGCTGAGGTCCATGTTCAGCAGAGCGTCCAGGGAGCCGACTTCGGCGGGGACGGAGCCATAAAAGCCGCAGTTGCTGAGATAGAGCTGTTGCAGTTTGGTCAGGTTGCCGATTTCGGTGGGGATGTACCCGGACAGGTAGGGGTTGCCACTGAGCATGAGCTGCACCAGCTCCGGTAGGTCGCCGATCTCGGCGGGGAGCTCTCCATTGAGGTAATTGGTGTGGAGCTCCAAGCGGACGACATGCCCGGCGGCGCAGGTGACGCCGTACCAATTGCAGACGGTGTCGCTTTGCAGCCAATTGAGATTGATGAGCCAATTATCTCCGTCGGTGGCGTTGTAGAGCGCAACCAGGGCTTCGCATTCGATCTGATCGACATCGGTCACGCCGGTGCAGTCGACGAATTGGGCCGGAGCCAGCGAAGCTGGTCGGGCGGCAGCCGCCGATTGCGGAGCGCTGGCCAGGGTGGTTGATAAGCTGGCAAGCAACAAGAGGGCCAGAGTGAAAACGAATAATTTACGCAACGCGGGCGATGAATGCATGATACGAGAACTCCTCTGGGTATTTGAATTATGAACATTACAGAAATAAAACGGTAATAGGTTGGAGCGACCTCCGGGAGGTCTTGGTTACCTGATTATTTATTGAAGGTTCATCACTCGCCCGGATCCTGGTGGGCGTCTCCCGGAGGTTGATTCTGGACGCTCACTTTTGGGGGCGGTTTAGATTTCGGCGTTTCGGCGACGAAGTCGGAAGGCGACGACGAAGACGCCAAATCCGGCCATCAGGCCAGCGACCAGCGGCCAGAGCAAAGAAGGCGTCTCGTTACTGGCATCGATCTGCTGCACCTCGACCACCGTGGGTACGCTGACGCCCGTGTGTTCGCGACCATCCACCCGATCATAGGCGACTGCGTTGCCAGTGAAGGGGGGTGTGCATTGGCCGGAGGCGTCAGCCGTCAGAAAGCGGATCCAGATCGTGCCCGAGCAATCAATCACAGGCCAGCCCGCATCGCCAGTTTCGATATCTGCGACTTTCGCCCCCCATTCCAACTGGTCGCCCACCCGCTGACCTCTGTCAGGCCCGATGCCTTTGGTTACGCCCGATTGATTGCCCGGCATGATGCCGACGCGCTCGGCCCCGGGGCCAGTGCAGTTAGGAATATAGAACACTGCTCGATCATTAGCGGTTTCGAAAGTGTTGGGGTCGTCGCAACTGACCTGGGCGACGGCAGCGTAATTGTCCGCTAAAGCAGGGCTGCTCGCCACCTGCAAGCGAAAGTAGAGCTCGCGGTTGTCGCCCGTCGAACCGGTGGGGCCCGCAGCCAGCCAGGTGTTGATGGCGTCACTTCTCGCCGTCGCCACGTCCCCTGCGGGATCTGTCTGGTAAATGCCGATGCCGCCCCAGTCGGCGACTGAACCATCGGTCGTGCTGATGTCGTAGAGCGTGGCGTAAACGGCGGTGGCGGTCAACATGGCCACCAGCAAGGCAATGGTCGTGACGATCGCCAGATAGCGGATACGGGGAGTGCGCAAAAAGTGAAGGGACATAACGAACCTCCTTTCGGGTTGTTGGCGTTTGCGGGTGTAGATGAAACGCGCGCAATGGCCTGAAATGGTTACAAGCTATGGGTCAGGTGCAAGGACAACGGTGTCGAGGCGATTGCATCCTGAGTGGACACTTCATCGTAGGGCTCTGGCAAGCAACTGGGCGCTCGGTGCCTGCGTTGCGAAACGTACAGTGAGAAAAGAAAGACAATAGCTCTAGAAGCATAGTACAAAACACTCATCTGTATGATAAGCGATCTAGCCAGTCTCGTCAATACGTGGAACGAGAACCAGCTAAATGGGTCTTCATCTACCAAAAGAAAGACCCGACACGCTCCGCCAGGGGAGATGCCGGGTTCAGTTTTATGGGCAAGGGAGTTACATTCAGGACGTCAGACGCTGTTGTCTCCATAGGGCGATGCCGCCGCCTGCGATGAGAAGCGCCAGGAAGCCGAAAGCCGCCGCCTCCAAGGGGACGCCTGTCGGCGCGTCAGCGTTGACGGCCGTCCAGGTGACGGCGTTGGGACCGGTGTTGGTGGATATGTTTTCACACTCGTAAGTGTCGCCGCCGAAGTCGCCTTCCGGTACATCACATGTTTGATCGGCCGGTGTGCCGGCTCCACCATCATTGAAAACAATGGTTACGACGCCTCCTTGTATGGTGAATCCGACCTCGATATTAAAACAGCCATTAGCGTCGAGATCTGCGGAGTGGGTGCCGCCGCCGCCGTTATCAACGTAAGTGGCTGTGCCTCCATGGGTCCAGGGATCTTCGTTGGCGTCGACAACGCAGCCAGTTACGTTTGAGTATGCAAAAACAGTTGGGACCATCAGGATGACCAATAGGCTGACGATGGCTATCGCGACCAATAGTTTCTTCATGGTGAATCCTCCTATGTGGAGAGTTGAAAATGCAAAGTTAGGAATTGGGTTGTGCGAGATGCTGTTTACGCGCCGGGCAGACCCAAGGGGTTGCCATCAGGAACTGGTTTCAGGGGCGAACCCGAGAATTGTTTGAGCTCCCCTTTGTGAGTGACGCGCGGCTTCTCGTAGGTGGATTTCGGGGTTTGACTCATCTTGGACTGATTGCCAGACATAATCTTCTCCTTTGAGTGCAGATTGACGTACATGAGAGTTGATTCAGCATGGGCGTGGCAGCGGGCATGAATAATAGGCGCTCCTTGAATTCGTGGGGGGAGGGTAGGTGGGTATGCAAATAAAGCACACAGCCTTATCACCGTGTAGTGGGGAGGGTCATCACTGTGCCGTATTATAATTTTCACCGTAAAGTGGGGACAATTGCACTTCAACTTTTACGCTTGAGTGCCATCTTTCCCACCTATTCTCCTTTATAGAAATAATTATACAAAACATTAAGAAGATTGTCAAGATGGTAAAAAGCGATCCGTCTGTATGAAAACTTAATTTCAGCTAGATTGTCGTTAGGGTTGTTGTGGTTGACGAATCTCTGAGTTGGCTAACTAGATGTTTTCTGCATCCGCCTATGTCCGCCATGTCCGTGCAGATCGGCGTGCTGAGCACCAATCCCAAACTGAAACATGCTCCTGTTGGCTTCGTTTGCGCTGAACAACCACAAGCGTTATAATCGCCAAACACTGCCGCGACAGCGCAGTCTTTTTTTATGAAAGCGTAGCTTTTTCCATCTTACTATCTTCAGGAGTCTTCCACTGATGCTCAAGTCAGTTCAATGCGGTGAACTCCGCAAAGAAAGCACAGGCCAGGTCGTCACGCTAGCGGGCTGGGTGCATCGCCGCCGCGATCACGGCGGCCTTATTTTCTTCGATTTGCGAGACCGATCCGGTCTGGTGCAAGTGGTTTTCAACGCCGACATCTCCGCCGCCGCCCATCTGCTTGCCGAGCAGGTGCGTAGTGAATATGTGGTGCAGGTGCGTGGCCGGGTGGCTGCACGCCCAGCGGGACTTGTCAACCCCAACATGGCGACCGGCGAAATCGAAGTGGAAGCCCATGATTTGGTTATTCTCAACCGGGCGGTGACCACGCCCTTCGTTATCAGCGAAGAGGGCGAAATCGGTGACAGCGTCCGGTTGAAGTACCGGTACCTCGATTTGCGCCGCCAGCGCATGCAAGACAATATGCTCCTCCGGCACCAGGTGATCGCCTTCATGCGCCGTTATTTGGATGAACAGGCATTCATCGATATCGAAACGCCGATTCTGCTCAAGAGCACGCCCGAAGGCGCGCGCGACTTCATCGTGCCGAGCCGGGTGCATCCCGGTAAATTCTACGCCCTGCCCCAATCGCCTCAGCAGATGAAACAACTGCTCATGGTGGCGGGTTTCGAGAAATACTATCAGATCGCCCGCTGTTTTCGAGATGAAGACCTGCGCGCTGATCGCCAGCTCGAATTCACCCAACTCGATCTGGAAATGTCCTTCGTCGAGAGCCAGGATGTGATGGATATCATCGAAAGCATGATGATCGGCCTGTACAGCGCCGTCAGCGACAAGCGGATCCAGGAGCAGCCCTTCCCGGTGCTCACGTACGCCGAGGCCATGGCTCGCTACGGCAGTGATAAACCAGACCTGCGTTTTGGCATGGAACTGATCGATCTGTCGGATCTGGTGGCCGACAGCGACTTCGGCGTGTTTGCTGGCGCTGTCGCTGCGGGCGGACAGGTCAAGGCCTTATGCGCGCCCGGCGCAGCCGACATTTCGCGCAAACAAATCGACGAACTAACCGAAATCGCCAAAAAGAAAGGGGCCAGAGGGTTGGTCTGGATGAAAGTCGAGGCAGAGCAACTCCGTTCGCCCGTTACGAAATTCCTGAACCCGACCGAACGCTCTGACATCCCCGCGCGTTGCCAGGCCCAACCAGGTGACCTTATCCTCATCGTCGCCGACGCTCCCGCTGTTGTGGCCGAGGTGTTGGGGCATTTGCGAGTCGTCCTGGGTGAACGCCTCAGCCTTGCCGATCCCGACGCGCTCGCCTGCGCTTGGGTGACCGATTTCCCGTTGTTGGAGTGGAGCGAAGAAGATGGACGCTGGCAGGCCATGCACCATCCCTTCACCAGCGCCCTGGATGAGGATTGGTCCAAGCTGGAGACAGAACCCGGCTCCGTCCTCGCCAAAGCCTACGATCTGGTCTGCAATGGCATGGAGATCGGCGGCGGCAGCATCAGAATCCACGATCAGGAACAGCAGCAGATGATGTTCTCGGCCCTGGGCATTTCGCCGCAAGAGGCGCAGGCGCAATTCGGCCACCTCCTGGAGGCCTTCCAGTACGGCGCGCCGCCTCATGGTGGCATCGCCCTCGGCGTGGACCGCATCGTCGCCATCCTCGCCGACGAGAGCAGCATCCGTGAGGTGATCGCCTTCCCCAAAACCGCCTCCGCCACCGACCTGATGTTGAACAGCCCCAGCCCCGTCGCTGAGACCCAACTATTGGATTTGCACATTGCTGTGTTAGAATCTTAAATGATGATTTAGCATTCGCCCACCACCTAGTACATCGTAAACTAAGTTCTGTGTCATTGTGAGGAGCGTTTTTTGCGACGAAACAATCCCCAACTTCGCAGAGTACGCCTAAGTAATTTGGCGATTGCTTCGCTCTGCTCGCAAAGACAGTGTTAAGTTAGTTAGTTTACAGTGTATTAAGGAAGGTGTGTAGTAAAAGAGTCCTGAGTGTACAGCCGACTTTAATCTTTGATCTTTTGCTTCAATTCCAATTGGCGGAGCCGAAAAAGGCTTGTTTGGTGCGACGGAAGTTGTCGAAAAGGCCGACGCTCACCAGGGCGCGGCCCGCTTTGCGAATCGGCGCGACTTGCGAGACGCTCCAGAGCAGATCGCCAGCTGTATCGCCAAAGCTCTTGCGGTACAGACGCTGTTTTTTGGCTTCCAGGAAACGCTGGCGGGCTTTCAGGGCCATCGTACTCAATTGCTCGTCGTCCACTTCAGAGACGTTCATGAAAGGAGCGATTTCTGCAGTGTAGCTGTTGTAGTAGTAACTTTTTGTGAAATCAGCATTGTAGGCGGTGCCGGGGTGTTTGCGCAATAATTCGTTCCAGAGTTGGGTGCCCGGCATGGGGGTGGCGATGGAGAACATGGCATCGGTCAATTCCAGACCGGCGGCGAATTCGATGGTCTCCTCCATCGTCTCCTCGGTGTCGCCGGGCAAGCCCAGGATGAAATAACCCTTGCTCTGAATCCCGGCTTCTTCCGTCCAACGCACGGCATCGCTCACCTGGTCCAGGCGGATATGCTTGGCCGTGCGTTTGAGCACTTCCTCGTTACCGCTTTCGATGCCGTAATGGATCTGACGGCAACCGGCCCGGTGCATTTTCGCCAGCAATTCGGGATTGACCCGATCGACGCGGGCCAGGCACTGCCAGCGGATGCCCATGTTGCGCTCGATGAAGTGATCGAGGATTTTATCCAGACGTCTCACATCGATGGTGAAGAGATCATCGATGAAGTAGAAGTTGCGCACGTCGTAGTTTGCGATGATGTGCTGTAACTCGTCGGCGATGTTTGCCGGGCTGCGCTGGCGATAGGTGCGACCCACAATGCCCTTGAAACAGAACGAACAGTTGTAGGGACAACCCCGACTGCTCAGCACTGTGAGCATAGGCTCGCCGTTGGGGGCGTAAAGCGGATAATGGGCGAGATCGAAAAGATGGCGGGCGGGATACGGGAGCGCATCCAGATCCTTGATCAGCGCTCGTTCACCGCCATCGATTACCCGACCATCTTGTTTGTACCACAGGCCTTCGATGTCACCCCAGTTGCTGGTTCCGCCGTCCAAAGCCTGCAAAAAATCTCGGAAGGTTTCTTCACCTTCGCCGTAGATCAGATAATCGATGTTCGGGTCTTGCAGGGTCATATCGGGCAAGGTGGTGGCGTGGGGGCCGCCGATGATGGTCGTCACGCCCAACGCCTCCTTCAATATCGCGGCGGCTTGCTCCACACTGGCATAGCTGGTGGTCATAGAGGTGAGAGCGACCAAATCGGGCTTGAAGTCAATCACATCCTGAACATCATCCTCCAGCGGGCGCTGCGGGCGTAAGCCAAAGTCGAAGATACGGGCTTCATGTCCTCCTTGTTCGGCCACGGCCGCGAGGTACGCCAGTCCCAGCGAGGGGTAAGCATTGACCATGGCGTTCCATTTCGGACCAATAAAAGCGATTTTCATCGAATGATTCTCCAAATGAAGGGGATTTCTCCTCCTGCGGTCGTCGAAATGACTTTCGCTATGACAACGCTTCCGCTTCCATCTGTTTGCGTAGACCGGTCTTTTCTTCTTTGGGTAAGAAGGTGCGCAAGGCGATGCGGATGTTTCGCGGCAAGTTGGCCCAGAAATCCTTGGTTTTCACGCGTCGCCAGATGGGGCCGGGGCGCAGGTAAAATTGGCGGTAGGCCTTCCGGTACATCTCTTCCACCAGTTCGGCGGTCATGTCGCCCATCTCGTAACGGGCTTTTTGCTCGAAAAAGACGTAGTCTTCCCAGTCGTTGATCAACATGCGGCCTTGTCGTTTGACCTGCGCATACACGGCCGTGCCCGGATAAGGCGTCATCATGCTGAAGTTGGCGATCAGCGGGTCCAGTTCGATGGCGAAATCGATGGTGTCTTGCATCGTCTCTCGGGTTTCGCCCGGCATGCCGATGATCATGAAGGCGATGGTTTCGATGCCCGCGGCTTTTGTGGCCTTGAAGGCTGCGCGGATAGTATCCAAATCGATTTTCTTGTCGATGGATTTGAGGATTTCGGGATTGCCCGTTTCCACGCCAAAGGCCGTGCGTTTGAGTCCCGCTTCTTTGAGTTTGCTCATCAGTTCGTAATCGGCCAGGTTGGCGCGAATGCCGTTGACGAAGATCCAGGGTACGTGGTTCAGGTTGTTTTCGATCAGCATGTCGGCCAGTTCGAATAGGCGCTTCTTGCGGATGTTGGCGCTATCGTCCAGCACGCCAATCTCCTCCGCGCCAAGGTCCTCGACCAGGTGTTTCCACTCGGCCAGGACGTTTGCGGCCGAACGGCTGCGCCATTTGATCGGCATGATCGACTGGGAGCAGAAAGTGCAGCGGTAGGGGCAGCCGCGACTGGTAAGGATGCTGAAGCTTTTTGAGCCATCGACATCGTCGGTGGCGGGTTGCAGGTTGGTGTATTTGTCCATCCTGAAGAGGTGGTACGCGGGCCAGGGCAAGCTATCCAGGTCGGCGAGAGCGACGCGGTCGAGATTGCGATGCAATTCGCCGTCGTTGGTTTTGTAGGTGATGCCCAGCACATCTTCCCACAGGCCTTTGGCCGGATCCATCAGCGCCGTGGTGGAGTAATCATCCTGATCCCGCATGAAGGCTTCCACCCGCTCGGAGATCTCGATCCAGGTTTCTTCGCCTTCGCCGCGCACCACGATGTCCACATCGGGCTGCTCGGCCGACTCGAAATCCAGGTCTTCGTACACCACACTGGGGTGGGGGCCGCCCACGACGATGGGGACATCGTGCACGGCTTTGATCTGGGCGGCGTGTCGCCAGGCCTGCTTGACCTGGGGCGTGTTGGCAGTGATGCCGACCAGGTGGGGACGAAATTCCTGGATGAATTCAGCGAGGGGCTGATCCTCGACATCGGCATCGAAAACGCGCACTTCGTCGCCGCGCTGCTCGGACATGGCGCCCAGGTAGGCGAGACCGAGATGAGGGGAGGTGCGGGTGTCGATGGGGAGTCGGAAACGGGGGTTGATGAGAACAACGCGCATAAACAGGGGGCCTCTTGGCGTGGTGCGTGGTGCGTATTCGAACTTGCCACCGCTGATGGGGACAAACGGAATACGCAACACGGCAGACAAAGATAAGATGCCAGGGGTTACATCGACCTCTAGCACCTCAAAGGGTGGGACAATTTTATCTAACCGGGCCGATTATATGCTTGCGAGATGGCGATGTCAAGTTTTTTATGAAAGTTTTCAGAAAAATTATTAAGCTCGGCCACTCAGCGCCAACTAGACGTGAGGGCCAGGCTGGTAAACGTGCGGAAGAATGATTCGATGCAGCGTAGCATCATCGGCTGTGTTGGCTATTCTAAAAGTGCATCCGAACCAGGCGCTCCCAGGTTCCATCCGCCATGATCTCGGCCAGGGCGTCATCCACGGCATCCGCCAGTTTGGGCGCGTGCAATGGTA
This sequence comes from Caldilineae bacterium, assembly GCA_011176555.1. Classification (GTDB taxonomy): domain Bacteria; phylum Chloroflexota; class Anaerolineae; order J102; family J102; genus DUEF01. Next base: position 1,467 of record DUEF01000025.1, on the reverse strand, counting down.
ACACGATCACGTAGGGGTCAGACTCCAGGGGCGGGGTGTGGATGTGCAGGTCGGGCGCAGATGAAAGGGCGGCGGTGACGGCATCTACGGGCGCGGCATCGGCTTCGCCGATCACCACGGCGTTCAGGGCGTCGGCCGCCGTTTCCTGGCGGAGGATGTCCAGTCCGTGCGACCTGGCCCAGGCGTCGCCCAGGCTGCCCCACTCCACCGCCACCCTACGCCCGACCAGGTCTTCGGGCCCGGCCACCGTACTGTCCTCGCGCGTCACCAACACCAGCCCACCTTCGAAATAGGGCTGGCTGAATCGTACATCCTTGGTCAGGCGAGGGTCGAGGGGAAAGGCCGAGATCACGACATCGGCCTTGTCCGCGATCACGGCGTCTACCAGGCCGTCGAAGGCGATGGCCTTGAACTCGACGGGAACGCTCAGTCGCCGCCCCAGTTCCCGCGCCAGGTCGATATCGAAGCCCACAAGCTGCCCGTCTGCGCCGACATCGTCGAAGGGCGGGAAGCTGGGATCCACGGCCACGCGCAGGGCGCCGCCCCGTTGCAGGCGTTCCCAGGCATCGTCGGACGGGCGCAGGAGTCCCCATGCCAGCAGGGCGAGCGCGAACAGCGTCAGGATCGCAAGCGCGGCGGTGAGCAGGCGGCGACGGGAGGAGGAAGTGGATTTGGTCTCGGAAACCATAGGCGTCTAATTCTACCATGCTCCCGTTTGTGGTAAAATCCCACCACCATGACTCACCTCGATCTGCTTAAATCTGAAGCCGTTAAACGCAATCTCCTGCCAACTGATGGCGCAATCGATCCGGCCACGGCCTTTGCCCTGGTGCGCGACATGCCTTACCTGCGCGCCAGTGACCGTCGGCCCGAAACCGTGATCCGGGAATGGCGCGGCACGTGCTCGGGCAAGCACTATCTGCTCAAGGCGCTGTTCGCCGAACTGGGCCTGCCCGCCGACCTCATGGCTTGCACCATCATCGCTCATCCCGACCCCGCTACAACGCATCCGGCCCTGATGGCGATCCTGGAGCCGGTTGGCGGTCGTTTTGTGGATGTGCACAATTATCTGGTGGTGCACGCGCCCGCCGGCGACATGATCGTGGATGCGACCTGGCCGCTGGAGACGGAGCGCTACGGGATGGTCGTGAACAGGCAATTCCGCTTGGGCGAGAACCAACAGATCGCCTACACGCCCAGCGAGACCTGGGTTGTGCCGGAGGATGTCGATCCGCAGGCTTTCAAAGATGCGCTGCTCGCCGAGCATTTCACGCCGGCAGAGCTAGCCGCTCGGGATCAGTTCATCCGCGTCCTGAGCGAGGGATTGGTGGCCACCGCTGGTAATGAAAGCGTCATGTCGAAGCGCAGCGAGACATCCCCTCCATGACAAGCGCGGCGGCCATATAGGGGATTAGTTCCCTCGTTCTGCTCGGGACAGGCCTTCCGCTGGTCGTCGAAATGACGAGA
>DUEF01000249.1 GCA_011176555.1 Caldilineae bacterium | reverse complement strand
GGTCGCAAACGTTTGATTGCCTATATCGTGGCCAATGGAAACGAGATCACACAGATGGAGTTGGTGCAGTTCCTGGCCGAGCGACTGCCTTCGTACATGATCCCTGCGGCGTTTGTCTTTATGGATTCGTTGCCCCTGTTGCCGAACGGCAAGGTGGATCGGCGGGCGTTACCCGATGCCGACATCAGCCGTCCGGCGTTGGCCAGCGATTTTGTGGCTCCGGCTACGCCGGCCGAGCAGAAATTGGCCGACATCTGGTCGGAATTGTTGGGCATTGAGCAGGTTGGCGTGCATGACAATTTCTTCGAGCTGGGCGGCGACTCGATCCTCAGCATCCAGGTCGTTTCCAGAGCGCAGCAAGCCGGCCTGCATTTTCAGGCCAAACAGCTCTTCCAGCACCCGACCATCGCCGGTTTGGCCTCTGTCGCCACCGAGAAAGCGGCCATCCATGCCGAGCAAGGCGTTCTCACCGGCCCCGCGCCTCTGACGCCTATCCAGCACTGGTTCTTCGACCTGGGATTGCCATCACCCCACCACTGGAATCAGTCCATCCTCCTGGAAATCCCGGCCCCCCTGCCGCCGGAACACTTGCGCCTCGCTATCGACGCTTTGCTGGCGCACCATGACGCTCTGCGCATGAGGTTCCATTTCGAGAACGGAGCCTGGGTGCAGCGCATGGCGGACGTGGACGGTGAAACGCCGGTCGAGGTGGTGGGGCTGGCGGAAACGCCCGAGAACGAGCTCCCTGGCCGGATCGAGCAGGTGGCGGCGCAGGCGCAAACCAGCCTGAATCTACAAAACGGCCCCTTGTTGCGGGCGGTGTACATGGATTTGGGGCCGCAGCGTTCACATCGATTGCTCCTGGTCCTGCATCACCTGGTCGTGGATGGCGTGTCCTGGCGCATTCTCACCGAGGATTTGCAGACAGCCCTTGCCCAGATCGGGAATGGCAAGCGCATCCTGTTGCCGCCCAAGACCACCTCTTTCCGTTATTGGGCCGAACGCCTGCAAGATTATGCCGGCAGTGATGATGTGGCGCAACAGATCGATTATTGGCTCTCGGTGCAATCCGCCGAGCCACCCTCGCTGCCCATCGATTTCCCGGGAGGCGTTAACAACGAGGCTTCCGCCGCCAGTGTCAGCGCTTTTCTCGGCCAGGAGGACACCCGGGTCTTGCTGCACGACATCCCCGCTGTGTTTGACAGCGATGTGAATGAAGCGTTGTTGGCGGCCCTGTTGCGGGCATTCAGCAAATGGACGGGCTCACGCACGCTGTTGTTGGAACAGGAAGGCCACGGTCGTGAAGACCTGTTCGAGGATGTGAGCCTGGCGCGCACCGTGGGTTGGTTTACGTCCATGTATCCCTTGCGCTTGACCCTCCCCGCCTCCGCTGAAGTGGATGGCAAACAGCAGCGCGCCTCGGGCCTGGCAACGAACCTGAATCGCTCTCTCTTGCAGCAGCCTGAACCGGCAGCGCCCGAAGCTGATTCCGGCCGGGTGCTGAAGAGCGTGCATGAACAGGTGCAGGCATTGCCGCAGCGAGGCATTGGCTACGGCCTCTTGCGCTATCTGCACCCCGACCCGGCTGTTCGTTCCCGCCTGGCGTCATTGCCTCCCGCCCAAATCAGCTTCAACTACCTCGGCCAGTTCGATTCAGAAAGCCAGTCCGGCGTCTCGACCATCGGCGTCGCCCCTGAAAATCGAGGCCCCGAGCGAGATCACAAGGGCCGTCGTCATCACTTGCTGGAGATCAGCGCCAGTATCGTGGATGGTGAACTGCGCTTGAATTGGCGCTACAGCCGCAATCTTCACCGACCGCAGACCATCCAGGCTCTGTCCGACGATTTCGTAGCTGCATTGCGGGATCTGGTCGAGCAGGGACGCGCTGAGTCCGAGAAAGGATACGCCACCATCGATATTTCCGGCGACGAACTCAGCTATGATGACCTCGACGCCTTGATGGATGAGATTGATTTTTAGAGAAAGGTTTGTCTATGAGTAAAGCAACCCGCAAAAACATCGAGGCCATCTATCCTCTGTCGCCCACCCAACAGGGCATGTTGTTCCATAGCCTTTACGACCGTGAGTCCGGCGTGTATGTCGAGCAATTGGCTGCGACTTTGCGCGGGGATCTGGACGTCAACGCATTTTCGCAGGCCTGGCAGCGGGTGGTGGACCGTCATGCGGTGCTCCGCACAGCCTTTGCCTGGAAGCGCCTGGAGCAGATGATGCAAGTGGTGCGCCAGCGCGTCACTGTACCCATCGTCCAGGAAGATTGGCGTCACTATCCGGCCGAGGAGCAGGAAAAACGCCTGGATGCCTGGTTGGAAGCGGAGCGACGCCGGGGATTCGACCTGGCCAAAGCGCCGCTCATGCGTTTAGCGCTCATGCGCATCTCCGATCAGGCCCATTACTTTGTGTGGAGCCATCACCACGCCCTGCTGGATGGCTGGTCGTTGCCCCTGGTCTTGCAAGATGTTTTTGCGCTTTACGAGGCTTTCCGTCTGGGCCAGGATGTACGCCTGCCCCCCGTGCGACCCTATCGCGAGTACATCGACTGGTTGGCCCAACAGGATGAGGGTGCCGCCGAGAGTTTCTGGCGTGAACAGCTTCGGGGATTTAGCGCGCCGACATCCCTGGTGGTGGAGCGTGCGCCCGAGCAGACGAGCCCTCAGCAGATGCAGTACGGCAAAGAAGAAGCGAAGCTTAGCGCAGAGGACACCAGGCAGTTGAATGACATGGCCCGCAGCTACGGCATCACCCTCAGCACGCTGTTGCAGGGGGCGTGGGCGTTGCTGTTAAGTCGCTACAACGATCAGGCGGATGTCCTTTTCGGGGCCACGGTGTCGGGACGACCGGCCGAGCTGCCCGGCGTCGAGCGCATGGTCGGCCTGTTTATCAATACGATTCCCGTGCGGGTGCAGGTGGACGAACAGGAAAAGGTGGGAGCATGGTTGCAAGCGCATCAGCGGCGGGCTTTTGCCGCGCGCCAGTTCGAACATGCGCCCTTGGCCTCGATCCAACAATGGAGCGATGTGCCGGCGGGAACGCCTCTCTTCCAGAGCATCCTCGTTTTCGAGAATTATCCCCAGGACGAGGCGGCTCAGGCCCAGCAGGGGAGCGTATCGATTGAAGATGTGCACTCCGTTGAATACAGCAACTATCCTCTGGCGGTCGTTTCCGCCCCGGCCACCGAACTCACCCTGCGTATTCGCTACGATCGCTCTCGTTTCGATGATGCGGTCATCGCCCGCATGGTGCAGCATCTCGCTAACTTGCTCCTGGGGATGGTCAGCCAGCCGGAACAGCCCCTTGCCGGGGTGTCGATGTTGTCGGAAACGGAACGAACACAGATTGTGGAGCAATGGAACGACACAGATGTGGATGCGCCCTCGTCCACGGTTGTCGAACAGTTCGAGCAACAGGTTCAGCGCACGCCCGCAGCCCCGGCCCTCGTTTTCGGGCAGGAGCAGTGGACGTACGCGACCTTGAATCAGCGTGCGAATCAACTGGCCTGGCATCTGCGGGAGCTGGGCGTGGGGCCGGAAACGCCGGTAGGCATCCTCATGGAACGCTCGCCGGAGATGGTGCTGGCCGTACTGGCCGTGCTCAAAGCGGGCGGCGCTTATCTGCCCCTCGACCCGGCCTATCCCCCGGATCGCACTCGCTACATGATCGAGGACGCCGGGGCGCAGGTTTTGCTGGTAGGGGGAAGGACAGAGGCCGGAGATCAGAGGACAGAGATCAGAGGTCGGAGATCAGAGGTGGGAGAATATCCAATACCCGATACCCAATACCTCCACCTCGACGACCCCGCCATCAGCGCCCAACCTACTACCGACCCCGACCTTGCCATTTCTCCCGACCATCTGGCTTACCTCCTCTACACGTCCGGCTCCACCGGCAAACCCAAGGGCGTGATGGTGGAGCACGGCAGCCTGGCAAATTATCTGAATTGGGTGAACGAAACGTTGTACGGCGAGGCTGTGCAGGTCATGCCGTGGGTGACGAAGCTCTCTTTCGACGCCTCACTCAAGCAATTCCTTGCGCCTCTTTTGGTCGGGCGAGCGGTCTGGGGCATGGCGGAAACGGTCGTCGCCGATCCGGCGGGTTTGTTGCAGGCGCTGCAGAGCCGATCCCGGATCGGTTTCAATAGCGTGCCTTCGCTGTGGCAGGCCATGCTCGACGCCATCGAGGTCGATCCCACGCTTTCACCCGGGAGTAACCTCACACAGGTGTTGCTGGGAGGCGAGGCGCTCAATGCTGAGCTCGTCTCTCGCACCCAGGCGATTTTTCCCGATACAGCCATTCGCAATGTTTACGGCCCCACCGAGGGCACGGCCAACGCCAGCATCGCCGCTGTGACCGATCCCTCCGCAATCGACATCGGCCGTCCTCTGGCCAACACTAGGATGTATGTCCTCGACCGGTATCTGCGGCCCATGCCCGTGGGCGCGCCCGGTGAACTCTTTATCGGCGGCATTGCAGTCACGCGGGGCTATTGGCGGCGTCCCGCCCGCACGGCCACAGCCTTTGTCCCCGATCCCTTCGCTTCCGAACCGGGGGCGCGGCTGTATCGCACCGGCGACCTCGTTCGCTACAAAGCGGATGGCCGGATTGAGTTCCTGGGCCGGATCGACGATCAAGTCAAGCTCAGCGGCTATCGCATCGAGCTGGGAGAGATCGAGGCCGTCTTGCAGCAGCATGAGGCCATCAAAGAGGCGGTCGTCGTGCTGCGAGATTTTGGGCGCGAGGATGAAGATGCCGGTCGGGAAGACAAACGGCTGGTGGCTTACTTCACCGCCAACACGGAGTCGGATCCCCTGGTCAGCGCCCTGCGAGAACATTTGCAGTCCAGCCTGCCCGATTACATGATCCCCGCCGTTTTCGTGGCGCTTGAATCCATGCCCTTGATGCCCAATGGCAAGATCGACCGCAACGCCTTACCCGCGCCCGATGGCGCTCGTCGGCTCGTCGATGTCGCCTACGAAGCGCCGCGCTCACCGGTCGAGGAGATGCTGGCGGAATTGTGGTCCCGCATTTTGGGCGTGCAGCGCGTCGGCATCCACGACAACTTTTTCGAGTTGGGCGGCCACTCGCTTTTGGCCACGCAACTCAGCTCGCGCATGAGAGAAGTGTTCCAGATCGATTTGCCCCTGCAGCAGGTGTTTGAAACGCCCACGGTGGCGGCCCTGGCCCGGGCCATCACCGCTTCTCTACGAGATGACGGCAAGGATGCGGAACCGCCCATCGTCCCGGTTCCCCGCGACGGCGACTTGCCCCTTTCCTACGCCCAACAGCGCCTCTGGTTCCTCGATCAGTTGCAACCCGACAGTCCATTCTACAACGTGCCCATGGTGCTGCGTTTGGTGGGCGAGATTGATGTAGCGGCGCTGGAACGGAGCCTGAACGAGATCGTGCGCCGACACGAGACGCTGCGCACCACTTTTGTCGAGCGGAATGGCAAAGCCCGGCAGTCCATCGCCGAGCACCTGGCTTTTTCCCTGCCGGTCGCTGATCTCTCGCACCTGCCCCCCGAGATCCGGGAGGAAGAAGCTGAGGCCAGGGCGCGGGTGGAAGTGCAGAAGCCCTTCAATCTGGCTACCGGGCCGCTGTTCCGGGCCTGTCTGCTCAAACTGTCCGAGCAGGACTACATCGCCGTGGTCACTATGCACCACATCATCT
>DUEF01000248.1 GCA_011176555.1 Caldilineae bacterium | reverse complement strand
TCCGGCAATGCTGGCGTTTATCCCCGGAGATGAACTGGCTGCCGGAGTCGATGAGCATCCCGCCAGCAATGCCGCCAGCAGCGCCAGCGCCACGAAGGCGACAACTTGCCACCTGCGTATTGCGTGGCGAGAACCGAATGGAACACGCACCACGCAACACGTGTAGGTTTTACCAATCCTGCGCTGGCGGCCTCATGTTGACATAAAGGATTTGGCCGAGGCGTTCCATGAGGGTGTCGCTGTCGCCGGCGATGGCGGCCAGCAGTTGTTTGGCTTGTTCTTCCGACATGCGTTCGCCGGGAGCGGGAGCGTAGCTCGGTTGACCGTTCGGGTCTTGCTCGGCGGGCTGGGGTTCGTTCTGACCGGGTTGCTGTTGGCCGTCCTGCTGCTGGTCGTCGTCCTGTGGCTGACCGTCGTTCTGCTGCTGGTCGCCATCCTTTTGTTGTTGATCTTGTTGGTCTTGCTGCTGATCCTGATTCTGCTGATCCTGTTGGTCCTGGTTTTGTTCGTCCTGAGACTGCTGGTCCTGGTTCTGCTGGTCTTGCTGATCCTGATTTTCGTCGTTTTGTTGATCTTGCTGATCCTGTTGATCCTGGTTTTCGTCCTGGTTCTGGTCTTGATTCTGATCTTGGTTTTGCTCTTGTTGTTGATCTTCTTGTTCTTGCTGCTGTTGTTGCAGGGCCAATTCCAGGTTGTATTTGGCGTCCAGGTCGTTGGGGTTGAGGAGGAGGGCCTGGCGGTAGGCGGCGATGGCCGCGTCCAGTTCCTGGGCGTTGTAGCTGCTGTTGCCGGCATTGAAGTAGGATGCTTCGGCCACTTCCAGCGGGGCATCCTCTTTGCCGGTGGCGAGGGCCAGCGCCTTTTCCAGTTCTTCCAGGGCTCCTGCATAGTCGCCAGAGCGATAAAGAGCGTTGGCAGCGTTGTAGTGCGGCTCCGCCAGTTCGGGATTCTCGTTCTGGGCCGACTGGTAATTCGCCAGCGCGTCTTCGTAGGCTTGCTGCACGTATGCTTCGTTGCCCGCCTGATTCAGCTTTTCGGCGGAATTGCCGCAGGCGGAGAGCGTGAAGACGGCCAGGAGGGCGATGGCGATGAGCGAAATAGTTCGAATCGATTTCATAGCTATGTTTTGGGTATTAGGTATTGGATATTGGGTATTGGGTATTGGAGGTTGGGCGGTTTCAATATCCAGTACCCAATACCCAGTACCCAGTATCAATTTATGTGGCGGATGAAGGGCGCAACCTGGCAACTTGTCTGGACCAATTTTTGCGCACAGGCTCCGTAATCCGGTCGGGGATCAGTTCGGCGGCGATGAGAGCGAGGAAGGCCAGGGCCAGGAAGATTTGGTAACGTTCGATCATGCGGGTTTCCATGCGGCTCTGGAGTTGGGCGGTCTGCAAACCGTCGATTTCGTCCAGGAGCGCATCCAGTTCGGAGCCGCCAGCAGTGGCCCGGTAGTAGCGACCGCTGCCGGTGTCGGCGATGGCCTGCAAGGTGGCGTCATCCAGTTTGGAAAGGATCATGTTGCCCTGATCGTCGGTTTTGTAGCCGGTGATCTGGCCGTAGTCGTTGGTGATGGGGATCGGCGCGCCTTCGGGATTGCCAAAGCCGATGGTGTAGATGAGCACGCCCGCGTCCGCGGCTTCCTGCGCCGAAACCAGGGGATCGGTTTCGTGATCCTCGCCGTCGGTCATCACGATCAGCACTTTCTGGCTGGCGAGTTCGGGATCGAAACTGCGTAAGGCTGTGCGGATGGCGTCGCCAATGACGGTGCCGGGGCGGGAGATGACGCTGGGCTTGGCGCTATCGAGATAGGCCAGGGCGGTGCTGTAATCCGATGTGAGAGGCACTTGCAGGAAACTGGCCCCGGAAAAGAGGACGATGCCGACCTCGTCGCCGTCCAGACGTTGCATCAAATCGGCGATTTCGAGCTTCGCTCGATCCAGGCGGGTGGGCTTGATGTCTTCCGCCAGCATGGATTGGGAAACGTCCAGGGCGATCATCACCTGCAGGCCTTCCTGTTCGACCTCATGCACTTCGCTGCCCCATTGCGGGCGGGCCAGCGAGAAGACGATCAGAGCCAGGGCGGCCAGCCACAGGGCGCTGCGCCAGCGACGACCGCGCCAGTTGATGCTGTTGCTGAGGCGGAGAATGAGGGCGCTGTCGCCCAGTTGGTCGATGGCCCGGCCGCGGCGTTTGGCCGCCCACCACATGAACAGGCCGACGAGCGGAATCAAGAACAGGCCAATGATGAGGAATTCGGGATGGGCGAAGGTCATGGGATCCTCCTGAAGATGGTCTTGCGCAGTGTGAGTTCGAGAAGGAGGAGCAAAAGCGCGGGGATGAGGAACCAGGCGAACAGCTCGAAGTATTGGTTGAAGACCTCGATTTCGACCTGGGATTTTTCCAGGCGGTTGATTTCGTCGTAGATGGCTCGCAGGCCGCGGGTGTCTTCCGCCCGGTAGTACTTGCCCCCGGTGATGTCGGCGACCTGTTGCAGCGTGGCCTCATCGATCTGGCTTTCCTGGTAGACGATGCGCGTGTTGCCGAACATGTCCTGGGCGGGGAAGGGCACCTGACCGGGACGACCGGCGCCGATTGTGTAGACTTTGATGCCCAGCGCTTTGGCTGCTTCCGCCGCGGTCAGGGGATCGATCTGGCCGGAATTGTTGACGCCATCGGTGAGGAGGATGGCGACTTTGCTCTCGGCGTCGGAGTTGGTGAGCATGTTGGCGGCGTTGGCCAGGCCCAGGCCGATGGCGGTGCCATCTTCCAGACCCAGGTCGGTGGCCAATTCCACCTGGTCGAGCGAGCGGGTGACCATGTTGTGGTCGAGCGTCAAGGGGCTCTGGGCGAAGGCTTCGTTGGAGAAGATGACGAGGCCGATGCGGTCGTAGGGGCGCTCGGCGATGAAGTCGTCGATCACCTGTTTGGCGGCTTGCAGGCGGTTGTCGGGCTGGAAGTCCAGCGAGGCCATGCTGCCGGAGATGTCGAGGGCCAGGGCGATGTCCACGCCCTCGCCTTTGATCGTCTCCCGGCCTTGCACGATCTGCGGGCGGGCCAGAGCGATGACGACCAGGGCGATGGCGACGAGCCGCAACACGGTGGTGAGCGGCCGCCAGACCACGCGCCAGGAGCGGGGCAGGTCCCGGATCAGGCTGGCCGGCGCGTACTGCATGGCCGCGGGCTGGGCCTGACGACGATTCAAAAAGCGCCAGAGGGCCAGCAATCCGACCAGCAGCAGCAAAGCGAGCATCCAGGGTGAGGCGAATTGAAAGCTCATGCGGTCACCTCGGCTGATTGGTTGGGAATGAAGTCGGGGGAGTCATGGGTGGTGGATTGCATCTCGTCTTCCATTTCCGGTCGGGGCATGGTCATTTCCACGATGTCGTGGCCCAGGGCCAGCAGGGTTTGGGCGCTGGCGAGGTCAGGCGTGAAGGTGGAGAACTTGACCAGGTCGCTTTCGTCCAGGAATTCGACGAATTGATGGGTGACGTTGGCGGGGATCTCGGCCTGCCGGAAGGATGTTCGGATCTCGCCGGTGGTGCGTTCCAGCACCGGGACGTGGTAGGTTTCTTCCATGTACCGGCGGATGCAGTCGGAGGTCAGGGTGTAGTATTCTTTGAAGCGGCCCTGTTCGGGTAGATTCAGGGCGGCGATGCGGTCCAGTTCGTCGAAAGCTCGTTCGTGCGGCAGGCGGTCGTCGATGGCGTCTCGTCTGCGGTTGCGCAACCAGAGGATGGCCGCGGCGATCAGGGCGAGGGCGGCGACGATGCCGCCGAGGATGGCGGGCCAGTTCGAGGGGAGCGGCAAATCCGCCTGGGGTTTGATGTCTCGCAGTTCGGTGTCGCCTTCGACCAGGACGGAGCCGATCTCGACCGAGGCCGGGGCCGCGACCGCCTCGCTCAGGTTGCCGGCGCCGTCGGTGAGGGACACGGTCAGCGGTGGGGTCGAGAAGCTGCCGGGGGCGAAGAGGCGGGCGTCGATGGCGATGGTGGTGGTTTCAGTGCCGTCCGGGTTGGTGATGGTGGTCGGGGCCGATTGCGACTGCACGAGGAAATCACCCCAGTTCGGGCCCAATTCCGGCGCAATCACCACGTATCCGGCTGGATGCGTGATCTCCAGCGTCATCGAGATCGGGTCCCCCACCGTCAGGTTCTGGTTCTCGACCAGTAGATTTGCCTCGACCGGCCCGCCTGCAAACGCCGGCAGCGCCACAACAAGGGTGACGACTAGGGCGAGAATGGGGATGAATAATCGGTTTCGGTTCATAAGATCTCTCCGGGAACTGGGTATTGGATACTGGGTATTGGAATTGGCGGTTCGCCTGCTGAGAGCAATACCCAATATCAAATATCGAATACCCAGTGGCTATCGATAAATCCGCTTCGCACGTTGCTTGAAAAACGCCGTCAGCGGAGCTGTGTAGTCCTGCCCGGTGCTGATGTCGATGTGATCGACGTGGGCGTGGATGAAGGCTTTGCGCTTGGCCGCTTCCCATTGGCCGGTGCGGCGTTCGAATGCCTTTCGCCAGTCCGGGCTGCTGGTGTCCACCCACAGGATCTCGCCGGTTTCCGGGTCTTCCAGGGTGATCAGGCCGACATCGCTGATCATGTCTTCCAGGGGGTCGTGCAATTCCACGGCGATGACATCGTGCCGACGGTTGGTGATGGCCAGTTCTTTGCTGTAGCTGGCCGGTTCAGCCAGGAAGTCGGAGACCAGAAAAACGATGCTGCGGCGTTTGAGGATCTGGTTGACGGTGTCCAGCGCCATTTTGATGTCGGTGCCTTTGCCGGTGGGCTCGAAAGCCAGCAACTCCCGGATCAGGCGCAGAACGTGCTTGCGGCCTTTGCGGGGCGGGATGAAGAGTTCGATCTGGTCGGTGAAGATCAGCAATCCCACCTTGTCGTTGTTGGTGGTGGCGGCGAAGGAGAGGACAGCGGTCAGTTCGGCGGCCAATTCGCGCTTGAAACGGTCGATGGAGCCGAAATTCTCGGAGGCGCTGGCGTCCACCACCAGCATCACCGTCAATTCTCGCTCTTCGACGTAGCGTTTGACATAAGGTTCGCCGGTGCGGGCGGTGACGTTCCAATCGATGGTGCGGATTTCGTCGCCGTACTGGTAGGGCCGCACCTCGTCGAAGGCCATGCCCCGCCCCTTGAAGATGGAATGGTACTCGCCGGCGAAGCTGTCGTTGACCAGGCGCTTGGTGTGTATTTCGATGTGGCGAATTTTCTTGATCAGGTCTGGGGATAGCATGGTGTATTCCGTGGTGCGTAGTGCGTGTTGCGTTGGTTGTGCACGAGATTGTAACGCAACACGCAACACGTGATTTTACGGCACAGGCGTGTGGT
>DUEF01000247.1 GCA_011176555.1 Caldilineae bacterium | reverse complement strand
GTGCAGCGGCAGGCCGAGGTGACGGTGACCGAGCTCGGTTGGCGAACAGCAACGCCGGAGGAACAGCAGGAGCGCCTGGCCGCTCCGGCTACTGTGATCACTCTGGTTGTGTCCGATGTGGTGGGCAGCGTCCTCGATGTCATCGCCTCTGGCCCGACCGTGCCTGATCGTTCCACCTGGGCCGATGCCTGGGCCGTGGTCGAACGCTACGCGTTGGTCGATGATTTGCCGGACTCTGTGCTAACCCGTCTGCGGGCGGGCATGGGGGGCGAGATATTGGATACACCGAAGCCAGGCGACGCCATTTTCGCCCGCAGCCAAACACTGATCATCGCCGATAACGCCATCGCTGCTGAGGCCGCCCGGCAGCAAGCGGAGCAACGCGGATTCAATGCCGTCATTCTCACGACCTTTTTGGAAGGAGAAGCTCGGGAAGTGGCGAAAGTGATCGTGGCCCTGGGACGGGAATCGCTTTCACACGCCCGCCCTGTCGCTCCGCCTGCGTGCCTGATTCTGGGAGGCGAGACCACCGTGACGATTCGAGGCGATGGCATGGGGGGACGGAACCAGGAACTGACCCTGGCTGCGGCCCTGGTTCTCGACCAACTCCCAGAGTCCGAGCGTCTGGTGGTCGTCTCATTCGCCACCGACGGCACGGACGGCCCCACGGACTCGGCGGGAGGGATGGTCGACGGCGCGACAGTGGAACGGGGTCGGGAAAAAGGGCTGGATGCAGAAGGAATGCTGGCCAACAACGACAGCTATCCCTACCTGCGATCTGTTAACGATCTGCTTGTCACCGGGCCCACGCACACGAATGTAAACGATCTGGTGTTGATTTTTGCATTTTAGGCAAGCCGAGCAAAGTGAGGGGACGATTCCACCCAGTCAACGTCAGCGTACCAGTGTCTACTCCGAATCGTCATCGTCCTCCCAGAACGTGAACAAGCTGCCGATGGATTCATGGTGGTAGTTTTTGCGGATGGCCTCTCCAAACGTTTCGGCGACGGAGAGAACCCGCAAGGTCGGAAGCGCTTCTTTGGATGGCGGCGGGACAGTATCGGTGGTGATGACCGCCTCAATCTGGGGAATACTGTTCAGGCGTTCGATGGCCTGACCGCTAAAGAGGCCGTGCGTACAGACCACACAAATACGACTGACGCCACTCTTGAGCAGGATGCGACTGAGTTCCACCACGGAGCTGCCGGTGGAGATTTCGTCGTCGTAGATGATGGCGCAGTCGTATCCCTTGACCTGTTTCTTGATTGTTTTGCTGATCTTGACATTGGTGTCAGAGAAGCGTTGTTTGCTGCCAACGGCTATCGCCAGGCCCAGCAGTCTGGCCAAGCGCGCTGCAGATTTAGCGATCCCCGCATCGGGTGCGACGACAACAGCGGTTTCGGGATCGAACTCGTATTGCCGCAAATGGCTGACGAACAATCCCCGTGCGGTGAGTGGATCTGTTGGTAGCGAGAAGAATCCATGCACCTGCGGCGTGTGCAGTTGCATGGTCATCACGTGCGTGGCCCCGGCGGTTTTCAGCAAATCTGCGACCAGACGGGCGGTGATGGAGATACGCGGCGCGTCCTTTTTGTCGGAGCGGGCGTAGGCGTAGTAGGGGATGATGGCATGCACTTCTTTGGCCGCGGCATTGCGGGCAATGTCCAGCATCATCAGCAATTCCATCAGGTTTTCTTGCACCGGCGACGTCAGTGATTGCACGATGTAGACAATCCTGCCTCGCACGCTGTCGCTCAGTTGGACGCCCAGGCAGTCATTGGCGAAGTGTTGAGCAGCTGTTTCGGATAGTGGAACGCCGAGATAATTGGCGATGCCAGCAGCAAGACTGGGATTCGAGCGGCCACTGAAGATGCGGACGTTGTCTGGATCGATTTTGGGAGACATGGGGATCCGATTGCGAATTTTGGGTGTGACTATACAGGTGAAGCCGCTCTTTTTGCGTTATATCGAACGGATGTGAGACATCCCCCATTTTGGAGGGAGATTTCTCATGGCGAGGGGATTTCTCCTCCCGCTGGTCGTCGAAATGACGGCGACCTGTACAGCTACTTTTGGATTGCGGAGTGGATCATGCCTGAACAGCGCGCAAAATGGCTTGCGACATGACTTCGGCGGCAAAGATGCCTACGAGGTTGGGATCGCCAACGGGGCCGACGCCTGTGCTCAGGGCGAAGATGGTATCGCCATCGTAGAGGGTGTGGCTGGGCTGAATGGCGCGAGCGAAACCGTCGTGAGCCATTTGCGCTACGCGCAAGCATTGGGTTTTGGTCAGCGTCAGGTCGGTGGCGACAACGCCGATGGTGGTGTTCTGGCCGGGCGCCGGCCAACCGGCGGGAATATCACCGGGGTCGGACGCTACGACCTTCTGGCCGGTGGCGGGATCGACGATCTCGCCCACGGCGTTGACGGCCACGATGGCGCCCACACTGCCGCCCGTGGGCAGATCCATGACAAAACTGCCCAGACCACCCGGTTTTGCGTTGGATAGTCCCTGCATTTTGGCCACTGTCGCCCCGGTTCCGGCCCCGACCAGCCCTTGCTGCACCCGACTGGCGCTGGCGTTCTCGCAAGCCCGATAACCCGCTGTCGCATCCGGCCAGGCGTCGCTGCGTCCTACCGCTAGGTCGAATAGCACGGCCGCAGGAACAATGGGTACTTTTGCAAAGCCGGTGTCGAAGCCAAAGTTGTATTCGTGTAGCCATTGCACTATGCCCGTCGCTGCATCTAACCCAAAAACAGAACCGCCACCAAGCAAAATGGCATGGACTTGTTGCACTAGATTTTCTGGGCGCAGGAGATCGGTTTCACGCGTACCTGGGGCTGCCCCGCGTACGTCCACGGCTGCGGTCACGCCCTCGGGCGTGAGGATGACCGTGCAGCCGGTGCGCGCTTCTTGGTTCGTGTCGTGCCCCACAAGCAATCCTGGAATTCGGGTGATGGTGTCGTTCATTTTTCGTCACCAGTAAATACAAATCGTAGTTCAGCGGATTGAGAAAGGAACGAATTGAAGATTAGAAAATCCGTTCCTTTCTCAATCCGCCGACTCGTTTCAAGTGCATTGAGGAACATAGAACAGTGATAGTGTACGAGGTTCGGCGTCGTCTGGCAAGATTTGGGTGTTTGGAAGTATAATCAGATCATCATGGAACCCATCTATCGAAAGCTACGAGAACTACTTGCAAACGATGAGGTTGTCGCTGTCGCCACGGTGATCGATGTGAAGGGCTCTGCACCGCGAGAGGTTGGCGCCAAGATGATTGTGCGCGCTTCGAAAGCGCACGTTGGCACCATTGGTGGCGGTTATGGTGAGGCAAAGGTCATCCGTGCGGGAAAAAAGGTGATCGAGGACGGCGTGCCGGCTATGGTGCGTATCGAACTCACCCACGAGATCAGCACTGAGTCGGCGGGCATCTGCGGTGGGGTGATGCAGGTGTTCGTGGACAGATGGCTGCCGGGGTGGGAGGCTCTTGGTGCTCTGCATCGCTCTATCATCGATCGAGAACGTGTCGCCCTGGCGACCGTGATTCGCAGTCACGCGCCGGCCGTGCTCGGGAACAGAGCTGTGGTCTGGCTTGATCGGCCGCCCGCAGGCTCGCTAGGGTTGGGTGAACTGGAAGATCGGGTTTTGGTGGATGCAATGGGGGCCCTGCAGGAACGCCGGCACCGTGTTTTGACTTACCCCGATGCGGATCTGGAAGTGTTCGTCGAGGTTCAACGTCGCCCGCCTCGCCTGGTGATCGTTGGCGCAGGCCATGTGGCCGCTCCCCTGGCCGAAATCGCCAGCCAATGTGATTTCGGCGTGACCGTGATCGGCGACCGACCAGAGTTCGCCAACAAGGAGCGTTTTCCCAACGCCGACCAGATCCTTGTGTCCGACTTGCCGCTAGCGGTCCGCGAGTTGGCGATGGACGAGGACACCTACGTTGTGCTGGTCACCCGTTGGCACACGCTGGATGTCGCTTGCCTACTGGAGATCATCGATCGCCCCCTGGCCTACATCGGCATGATCGGCTCCCGGCGGCGGGTGAGAGGCGTATTCCAACTGCTGGAACAGGAAAACGGCATTCCTCGCCAGAAGCTGAAACGAGTGTATGCACCGATCGGCCTGCCCCTGGCCGCGCGCACGCCCGCCGAGATCGCCGTGTCCATCATGGCTGAGGTGATCAACGTTTATCGTGGCGGCGTAGCGGTCTCGTTTTCGGATGGCGAATGGCGCCAGAGCAGGGATTAGCGGGCTTATGCGAAGCATTTATTTCGACAAAGACATCCCCAAAGCCCTGTTGGTCAAGGCGATCAAACCGGTTTGGAAGGATGTAGTTTTTTCCGGCCTTTCGTCCGCCTATTTTGCCGATCTTCCCGAACCGGAACTGCCAGGCTTGCGTTGGTTGCGAGTGCAAAACAGCGCTTGCGGCATTTGCGCCACCGATCTCTCTTTGCTGCATGTGGATGCAGATCCTGCCATTGCACCCGTTGCTTTGCCGGGGAATCAACGTTTTTACCTTGGCCACGAGGTGGTGGGAACTGTCGCTGAGGTCGGTGCAGGTGTGACCCGTTTTCAGGTCGGCGACCGGGTGCTTATGCACACCCGATATCAGGGCGCGACATGCCTGAGCCAGGAGATCGAGCCGATCTGCGGGCAGTGCCGCTTGGGCAACTATCCCCTGTGTGAAAACGCTTCGGCCGGGCTTGGGCCGCAGGGCGTCGGCGGCGGTTGGGGAGATGGCTACACAGCCCACGAGACGGAAGTCTATCCCGTGCCAGATTGGATGAGCGATGATCAGGCGGTGATGGTCGAGCCCCTGGCGGTGGCGGTGCACACGGTCCTCAAACGCTTGCCGGAACCAGGCCAGAAAGTTCTGGTGTTGGGAAGCGGCGTCGTTGGCCTGAATGTGATCCAGGCGTTGCGGGCGTTTTCGCCCGACTGTCATATCTCGGCCATGGCGCGCCATCCCCACCAGGCGGCCATGGCCCGAACGCTGGGCGCTGACGAGATCATTCGCGGTGAAGATGGCTACGAGGCCACGGCGCGTATTACCGCTGCCAAGTTGTACCGGGGCATGTTTGGCAATCGTATGTTGCTGGGCGGTTTCGACATCGTTTACGATTGCGTGGGTTCCTCCCAGACCCTGCACGACAGCTTGCGCTGGGCTCGCGCCGGTGGGGCCGTGGTGATGGCCGGGATCAAACTGACGCCAGCGAAGCTGGACTTGTCGCCCGTCTGGTATCAGGAAGTGGATCTGGTGGGACTCAATTCGCACGGTCGGGATGATTGGCATGGCCGGATGATGGAATCGTTTGACATAACCGTCGAGTTGATGCGACAGGGCAAGCTCAGCATCAACGGTCTCATCACCCACCGGTTCCCCCTGGAGCGCTGGCGTGAAGCGATCAAGACAGCACAGGACAAGCGTTCAGGTTCCATCAAAGTTATTTTCGAGTACAGTAACGCGACATGATGAACATTACAGAAATAGAGCGGTAATAGGTTGGAGCCACCTCCCGGAGGTCTTGATCACCTGATGATTTATTGAAGGTTCATAATGCTGCGTTACGCTGACAATTCACGCGTTTGATCGAGGTGTTCACATGAAAAAACTGGCTTTTCTGATTGCATTTCTGCTGGCATTTACGTTGTCCCCGGCCTGGGCTGCTGTTCCCCCCCAGCCCCCTTCGTTTTCCGATCCCATGGCGTTGCCCGGAATCCGGTCGGTCGGACGAGATTCTATGCTGGATCAGGTGGCGGAGGGGCAGACGCCGGGCGGAGCTTATTTCAAGATCGTGGTTCCTGACAGTTGGAACGGCGATCTGGTCATCTGGAATCATGGTTTCAGCCTGGACGAACCCGGCCCTGTCGACGATCTAGGCCCGCTAATCGATTTCAATCTGGCGGAAGGTTATGCCGTGGCTGCTTCCAGCTATCGACAGGCGGGCTGGGCGCTCTTCTACACGGCTGAGGATTTGGGCGAGTTGTACCAGGAGTTCGTGACTCGCTTCGGCGCACCGGGGCAGGTTTACGTGTATGGAGGTTCGCTGGGCGGCATTGTTACAGCTCAGGCTATCGAGCAGGCCGAGTTAGGAAATGTG
>DUEF01000246.1 GCA_011176555.1 Caldilineae bacterium | reverse complement strand
AGTAAAACGGGCGAGCGAGTCAGGCAGGAGGGCGCTGCGATCCTGTGCGGATGCGTAGGCCAGAAAAACCTTGCCGCTGGCCGTGCAGTGGAGGGGTGTGCGCCGCCCAATCCAGCCCACGAATTGGATGGTTTTGGGACTGGAGGCGCGGGCGATGTTGACGCATTTGCGGCCTTCGAGCGCAGTCACGATAACGGTCTCTTCCGTCAATGCCACCAGCGGGTTCAGGTGCGGCAGGGCGATACCGCGCACATCCAGGCGACCCAGCGCCATCCCGCCCAAACTGACCAATCCCAACCCCAGGCCGTATTTCCCGGACTCTGGATTTCGTCCCACCAGCCCCTCCTGCTCCAGCGTCGCCAGGATGCGAGAAACCGTGCTTTTGTGCAATCCCAGCCGTCGGCTCAGTTCGGTTACACTCAGTTCCTGTTCAGCTTCGCTGAAACTACGCAGAATCGACACCGCCCGTTGCAATGACTGAATGGGGGCGGTGGTGCGGCGGTGCGGGGATTTTGGAGTGTTCACGGATTGCCTCGTTGGTTACATTCGATATTGGGTATTCACCCAGTATCCAATACCCACGACCCGATATCTACTTTTTCCTCACATCGCACAATAAGGCTTTGTACACTGGGAAGCCAGAGATGGGATCGAAATTTTCGTGGTCGGTGAGGGCGTTCACATTGGAACGTCGCCATGCCTCCGGCCCGACTGGCCCTCCGCCGCCCATGTTGACTTCGACCACGCCGGGCGCGATGTCCTCTGTGACGTGGGCGAAGAACGGGACTTCGCCCCTGGGAGAGACCACCAGCACTTCTTCGCCATCCTCGATGCCCCGCGCGGCCGCGTCGTCCACATGGATATGCACCAGCGGGCGAGGGTGTTTGCGCAGCAGCGAGGGGATGTTGTGGTGCTGCGAGCGGAAGGCGAATTGCGTGCGAGCGCCGGAGTTGAACACCAGCGGGTAGGATTCAGCCAGATCGGGTCGGGAGAGGGGGCTTTCGGTTGGTTCGGTGTAGACTGGCAAGGCGTCGTAGCCGTGCCCCCGCAGCCACTCTGATGTGATCTCGAATTTGCCGGTGGGCGTGTTGAATCCCGGCTGGCCGTCGGGCCGCAGGTCGCCGCTGGCGTATTTGCGGTAACGCATGGGCGGGTATGGCACGTCGATGCCTTCGGGATGCGCCTTCAGCATGTCGAGCGTGACGCCGGTTCCCGCCAGCGCCAGTTCAACCATCGCTTCTTCGGTTTGCGGCCAGAGATGACCGTAGCCCAGGCGTTCGGCCAGCTCGGCGAAAATCAAGTAATCGTTGCGGGCTTCGCCGACGGGCGGGATCACGCGCTGGCGGTGTTGCCAGTGGTTGTCGTACACCTGGTAGGATTCGATCTCGAATTGGGTGGCGGCCGGCAACACGATGTCGGCGTACTGAGAATCGGCGGTGGGGAAACGGTTGACGACGACGAGATAGTCGAGCGCGGCCAGGGCCCTGCGCCATAGTTCGGGGTTGGGCCAGGCGGTGATCAGCGAGCTGCCGCTGACGATCAGCGCCCGAATCGGGTAGGGTTTGTCTTCGAGGATGGCGCGGGGCAGCAGCGCGGCGTGGGCCTCGTTTCGCACCTCGTAGTAGATGGGAAACTCGTCCGCGCCGATGGGCTTGCGGGCGTTGGGTGGGGGTTCGGTGAGATGGCGGTTGGTCTGGGGGCGGTCTGGCATCAGAAAAAGTTTACCGCCCGGTACGTCCAGATGCCCCGCCAACGCCTGCAGCGTGAACACCGCGCGGATGGCCTGAACCCCGCTGTTGGAGTATTCGAGACCGGTGTAGGTCATGATCGAGCAGCCCTCGGCTGTGGCGATCTCTCTGGCCAATTGGCGGATGCGTGCAGCCGGGACTTTGGTGATGAGTTCCACTCGCTCCGGCGTAAAATCCTGCACGTAGGCCCGCAATTCGGCGAAGCCGTGCACCCAATTGGCGACGAATTCGTGATCGTACAGATCTTCCTGGATGAGCGCGTGAATGACGCCCAGGGCCAGCGCCCCATCGCTTCCCGGACGCACGCCGATCCATTCGCCTCTGGTGGCATACACGGTCTCACTGCGCCGATGATCGATGATGATGACTCGGGTTCCCCGTTTTTGAGCGCGTTTGATGCGCGACAGGTTGAGGGGCGAGGAGTCGGTCACCGGATTTTCACCCCACAGCAGGATGAGATCGGCGTGATCGATGTCTTCGTCCATATCGCGCATGTATTCGCCAAAGCAGGCGCGGGGGGCGATCATGCCGTAAGAGACGAAACAGAGCGCGCCGACGCCGGTGGTGTTGGGTGAACCGAAGGGGAAGAGCACGGCATTGGCCGAGGATTCGACCGGGCCGCTGGGCGCGAACATCTCGTTGAGCCCGAACTCGAAATTGCCCCGACCGGTGTAGATGGTGACTGCTTCCGGGCCATACTCGGCGGCGATGCGTCGCAGATTGCCCACGATGTCGTCGTAGGCCTGGTCCCAACCGATGCGCTGAAACCGGCCCTCGCCTCTGTCCCCCACCCGCTGCTGGGGGTACAATAGCCGGTCGGGCGAGTACACGATTTCTGGCGCTTTCATCCCACGCGGGCAAACCGCGCTGTAAGGATGGCCCTTGATCGGCGAGGTGCGCACGATCTTGCCATCTTCGAGATGCACGTGCACGCCGCAGCCTGCCGGGCACACGCCACAGACGCTGGTGATGGTTTGGTGGTGGGGAGGAGTGGGCATGATGATCTCGGCTTCTCACGTCATGTCGAACGGATGTGAGACATCCCCCCGTTTATCGGTAGCGAGGGGATTTCTCCTCCTTATCAGTTGTCGAAATGACGTGATTAAGTTATTTCCGATTTAGAATCTTTTCGATCTCAGCATCGACGTCCGCGGGCAACGGCTCCGGCCGATGTTCGTCCATGATAGCTACGGCTTTTTCGCTGGCGATTTCCGTGAGATTTTTGCCCCCGGCCAACTCCCAACTCTCCAGCAGTTGTCTGTTGAAGAGCTGCGGAACCCAGAGCTCGCGCCAGTGATCCATCGTGTGGTCGTGGCTGAGGAATTCGCCGCCCGGCCCGACTTCGTCGATCACAGCCACGGCCAGCGCTTCATCGTCGATGCGCACGCCATCCACAAAACGGCGGGTCTGGGCAATAACCTCGTTGGTGATCACCATCAGCGCCGGCGAGTTGGCCAGGCCACTTTCCAGGTAGCCGACATCGTGATTGAGATTGGTCTTGGTCAGTAGCGCCGTCATCACCGAAAACTGGGCGGAAATGGCGGCCTGCGCGTCGGGCAGCTTGCTGTCGCTGTGTCCGGCGTAACCCCACACCGGCATGTGATAAAAGCGCCCCATCTCCGCCGCCATCACGCGGGCCAACTGGAACTCGGGCGCGCCGTACACGCTGACCATGTCTTTCATGTCCAGGTGATGGACGCCGTGCCCGTACAGGAAAGGTGCGCCCGGATTCTTGAGCTGGTGCATCACCAGGCCGCTGAGCATCTCGGCGTTGCCCAACGCCACCGCCCCGGCCAGGGTGATGGGCGCGGTGCCGCCGATCATCGGCGCGGGCGAGTGGGTGACGGGGATGCGGTGTTCGGCGCAGTAGAGCAGCTTGTCGGTGGCTTCCAGCGAATGTTGCAGCGGCGTGGTCGGCTCGGAGTAGAGCAGGAGGGTGGGGTGCTGGGATAGCTGCTCCATGCCGCCCGCCGCGGCCGCGGCCATCGCCCCAATCGCCTCGATGTCTTCCAGGCCATCACACACGAACACAATGGGCTTGGTGGTGTTCCGCAGCATGGTGGCGAATTGATGGCGATAATAGCCCTCGGTATCGACATCTCTGGGGATTCCGATGGACATAACGAATCCGATTTCCGGGAGGGCGTCGCACAGGCGGATGGTGTCGGCGATGTCTGCGAGTTGGAAGTCGCGGCGCAGCCCGGTGCGGGCCGAGGCGGACGTGAACCTGGTGGTGGGCGGTCGGCTGGGCGAGTTGGATGGTTGGGGCAAAGAACCGGT
>DUEF01000245.1 GCA_011176555.1 Caldilineae bacterium | reverse complement strand
TTTCGCCGCTGTACAGCGTGTAGCTGCTGCCGAACACGAATCGATCGCCGGGGCCGGGACCGTCCGCTGACGCTACAGCGACAGGGGCGATCAGCAGAATCAAGAGGATAAGGAGTAGCCAGGATTTTGTCGTGAGGTGTTTCATAATGCCTCCGTTAGACTCGAGCTGGGCTGGGCGCTGGAACGATTTTTCGGGCCCAGACGATGGTCAAAAATAGGAGCAAAACGCTAACAAGCGCTGCGAGGGTGGGGAGAATCCAGGGAGAGATGGCGTTTCCCAGGACGCCGAACGTCAAAACCAGCGCCCGGATTACGTTGACCAGACTGATGATGACATCGACGCCGGTTTGCAAAATGCCGGGATTGGTGGTTGTCCAGAAGGCGATGATGATGCTCAGGATGACGACCAGCGTGGGCACGAGCGACATGGCTCCGCTCAGGAGCAGGGTGAACCCAAGGGCGCGCTTCTGCCGTTTTTCCCGTTGTGCGATCAAGGCCAACACAGCCGCCGACATGTCGTACGCGGGCGCTTTTTGCGGCGCGGCGCGCAGAGTCTGATCGACCTGGAGCATGGCCCGGTAGAAGGCCTGGCAAGTGGGGCACTGCGCCAGTTCGGCATGAACGTGGGCGCAGTCCGCCTCGGGCAGGAGTTTGTCCAGGCAGAGGGAGAGTTGGCCCAGCAGGGCGTCGCAATCGTGCGTGGTCTGTTGCATGAGGTCGCCTCGTGATGTCAGACGCTGATGGGTGCGGGTGTTGGGGCGGAGCGAGTGGCCTGTTCGGCTAGCATCAGTTCCGCCACCTGTTTACGGGCTCGGTGCAAGCGGGATTTGACCGCGGGAACCGATAATTTGAGCGTTTCGGCGATTTCTTCGTATGAATAATCGTACCAGTAGAGCAGGATGAGGGGGGTGCGATAATTGGGGCTGAGTTGGTCGACCCAATGCTGGATGGCGTCGGCCTTTTCTTTGCGTTCCACGCGCGCTTGCAGCGGTTCGTCATGCGAGCGCAATTGTTCGGCGAAGGGCGCATCTTCCAACGATACCTGAATATGGCGCTTGCGGCGCAGGCGGTCGATGGAGTGATTGGAGGCGATGGATAGAATCCAGTTCAAAAACTTGCGATTGGGATCATAGCGGTGGAGGTTGTTGTATGCGCGCAAAAAGGTCTCCTGGGCGGCGTCTTCGGCTTCCACCTGGTTGCCCAGCATGCGGTAACAAAGATTGTAGACAGGTCTCTGATACGCTTGGACGATGTGCGCGAAGGCGGCGTGGTCGCCCTGGCGGGCCTGTTCGATCCAAATGCGTTCGTCATCCTGTCGAGAAGTGGCGGCGGTCACGTAAGATTCCTCTGGCGGCTTTGCTCTGGCAAGCACGCGGGGAAACGGCAGGGTGTTGTTCGATTGGGTATTCTATCATGTGCTACGCACAAAAGGGCATTTGGGTTTCATCGTCGTGCGTGTTCTGTATTCCGTTGCCAGCATTGACTTTTCACGCCCCGCGCGGTAAGCTGCCGGTGTAAAATGTAAGACCAGGAAACCAGAAAACCGGTAAACCAGGAAACCGGGGACAGACTGCGGCCAGCCTAAATCGCCCCGGTCTACCGGTCTACTGGTTTCCCGGTTTACCGGATATTACGCCTTATAAAATCGCCAATCCTTCAATCATCCCACTGATCCAATATCACCAACCTATGGGGTACCACGAATACATCGCCGTCGAAGGCGTCATCGGCGTGGGCAAGACCACCCTCGCCCGCATGTTAGCCGACGCCCTCTCCTCTGAACTCCTGCTCGAAGTCTTCGAAGAAAATCCATTTCTCAGCGATTTTTACGCCGACCGGGATCGTTACGCATTCCAGACCCAGATCTTTTTCCTGATCAGTCGCTATCACCAGCAGAACCGGGTCATCCCGCAAACGCTCTCCCAGAGTCGTTTGATCTCTGACTACTTTTTCGACAAGGACAGACTTTTCGCTCACCTGAACCTGGCCAACGACGAGTTGGAAATGTACGACCGCGTGCAGGCGATCTTGGGCGAGCAGCTTCCTGTGCCCGACCTGGTGGTCTTCCTGCGGGCCGACACCGATGTGCTCATGCAGCGCATCGCCTACCGCGACCGGGCCTACGAGCGCGGCATGGATCGCGCTTACATCGACGCCTTGCGTATCGCCTACGACGCCTTTTTCCTCGACTACAACCAGGCGCCCGTGCTTACCATCGACACCAACGACATCGATTTCGTACGCTCCACGCGGGATCGGGACCACATCATCGGCCTGGTGCGCACCGCCCTGGAACATGGCCCCGTGCAACAGGCCTTACCCGACCTCAATGACAAAGCCCCCGCCAGCGGCATGCGCATCCTGCAGGGCCGCCGCCGATTGGGCGACTTCCAACGCTTTCACCGGGCGCTGGATCGAGAAAAAGGTTTCGACGACGATCTGGCCCTGAATCTGGCCGGGTTGACGGAAGAGGTCGGGGAAGTCGGGCGCGAGCTCAAACTCACCTGGCGGGACGCCCGAAAATGGCGGGAGCAAACCGGCAATCAACCGGAAGCGCTGGAGCGGGCGCTGGCCGGACGCCGCTCGCTGCTCGCCGAAGAAATGGCCGACGTGCTGGCCTATCTGCTCAAGATCGCCAACTACGCCGGCATCGATCTGGAAGCGGCCTATGTCGATAAGATGGGACGCAACTGGCGGCGCAACTGGCAAACGCTCCCGGAAGAAAAAGCATGAGCAAACGATTTATCGCCATCGCCGGCAATGTGGGCGTGGGCAAATCCACCCTGACCAGCCTCATGGCGGAACGAATGGGCTGGGAGCCTTTTTTCGAGGCTGTGGATGACAATCCCTACCTGGCTGATTT
This sequence comes from Caldilineae bacterium, assembly GCA_011176555.1. Lineage (GTDB taxonomy): Bacteria > Chloroflexota > Anaerolineae > J102 > J102 > DUEF01. The sequence goes on along the minus strand of DUEF01000245.1, from coordinate 9,170 downwards.
CTACCAGGACATGCGCCAGTGGTCGTTCCATTCGCAGGTGTTTTTCCTGTCGCGCCGCTTGCGCCATCACCACGAACTGCTAAAACATCCCGGCTCGGTGATTCAGGACCGCAGCGTGTACGAGGATGCCGAGATATTCGCCCGCAACCTGTACGAACAGGGCTCGATGCTGCAGCGAGATTACCAGAGCTATCGTGAATTGTACGAAGTGATGTGCGACCTCGTGCCTCCGCCCGACCTGGTGATTTATCTCCAGGCGGATGTGGAAACCCTGCTGCGGCGCATCCGCAAACGCGGCCGCGATTACGAGCAAAGCATCGATCCCGCCTACCTGCAACGACTCAATACGCTGTACGATGACTGGATCGACGCGTTCACGCTCAGCCCGGTGCTCACGGTTCAGGCCAGTTCGCTCGATTTCGTCGCCAATCCCCAGCATTTGCAGCGCATCATCGACGCGGTCGAGGAAAAGCTGGCGTTACGTCATTTCGACGAGTGACTGGCGTTACGTCATTTCGACGAGCGAAGCGAGGAGAAATCCCCTGAATGATCAGTGTAGATGGTAATCAAGGAGATGTCGCGTGCCTGAGGCGCGTCTTTCGCTTCGACATGACAGGCGAGGCATGACGAGAGAGAGGAATCACCCATGAAAACAAACCCTGTGATCGGCATCGATGTCGGTGGAACCAAGATCCTGGCGGCCGTAGTGGATGAACACGGCCGCATCCTCGGTCGCAGCAAACGCAAGACCATTCCCCGCAAAGCGCGAGAGTCCGGGCCTGACCTGGTGGTCGAACGCATGGCCAAGACCGTGCAAGAAGCGATCCAGAAAGCCAACATTTCCCCGAGCGAGATCGCGGCGGTGGGGGCCAGTGCGCCCGGCCCGGTTGACATAACAATCGGTCGGGTGTTTGGCGCTGTCAACATCCCGGGGTGGGGGAGGGCCTATGATCTGGGCCCGGCCCTGTCTCGTTTGCTGGACATGCCCGTGGTCGTCGATAACGATGTCAACCTGGGCACGTTGGGGGAGGCGACGTTCGGGGCGGCGCGGGGCATCGACGACGTACTCGGCGTCTTCGTGGGAACCGGCATTGGCGGCGGCGTCATCCTGGATGGCAAGGTGCGGCGCGGCTTCCGCTGGGGGGCGGGAGAGATCGGCCACATGCTGATGAGCTGCGAGGGCAAGCACGCCGATGTGGAGGCCCTCGCCAGCAGGGGAGCGATCAGTCGCCGCCTGCGGCAGGCCGTGGAGGCCGGCGAATCGCCCCTGCTGGCCGACATTTTGCGGCGGCGCGGCGATGACCGCATCACCAGCGGCGTCATCCGCCAGGCGTTGGAGGCGGGTGATCTCACGACTCGGCAAATCGTGGCGAGCGCCCAAGATGTGCTGGGCCTGCACATCGCTTCAATGGTCAATCTTCTGGACCCGCAGTGTATCGTCCTGGGTGGGGGGCTGGTCGAAAGCCTGGGCGAAGCCTTTATCGGCCCGGTGCGAGAAACCGCCTACGCCAACTTTTTCCTGCAACAAGACGCCCACCAGGTGCAGATCGTGCAGGCGGCGCTGGGCGATGACGCCGTCGTCCTGGGAGCGGCTGTTTTGGCGGGAGGGCAGTAAATCGGGTTTCCCATATCCCACGACATGACGTTTTTAGCAGTGGCCCTCGTTCTCATCGTCGTAGTTGTGGCGGGTTTGGTCATCTACTGGCTTGTCTTCCTCACTGAAGGCGTTTACCTGGGCGAGCGCGTGGTCGTGTGGCTGTACGATCTGTACGCTGGTCGCTACGACGGCATCAAGCAGTGGAATGAAGAAGAGGAGATCGACTATCTGGCCCGGCCCTTCGCCGCCGAATTGGGAGAACTGCGCAGGCCGCCCCTCATCCTCGATGTCGCTGCAGGGACGGGACGTCTGACAAGAGCCGTGCAAGCGGCCGATCTCCTGCCCGACGCGCGCTGGGTGCTGCTCGACGCCTCTGGAAAAATGCTCGCACAGGCGGCCCAACATCTTGGCAAAAGCCCGAAATTGCATTACATTCGGCACAGCGCCCAATCATTGCCCTTCGACGACGCCACTTTCGATGTCGTGACCTGCTTCGAGGCGCTCGAATTTATGCCCGACCCCGCCGCGGCGCTGGCCGAATTGGTGCGGGTGCTGCGCCCGGGCGGTCTTCTGGTCACCACCAACCGTATTGGCCCGATCGCACGTCTGATGCCCGGCCGCACCTGGACGCACGCCACCGTTTACCAGCTCCACCGGGACCTGGGCCAGCGCCATATCCGCATTCGTCCCTTTTTAGTGGATTATGAGTGGGTGGGCAGCGCCAAAGCAGGTTCCTTTCGCCCGCCCGGCCGCGCCGACGATCCAACCCTGATCGCTTATCTAGAATCCTTGGCGGATTTAGATTACAATGAGGGGTGAATCTTGCATTTCGGATTTCGGATTGCGAATTGCGGAATGATTTCCGCCCAACGACCTCTGATCTCCGACCTCTGACTTCTGATCTCTGACTTCTGATCCCACGTGGACGAACTAACCGCCATCCTCAGCCAGTTTGATTGGCCAAGAAGCTTCATCGACATCGCCCTGGTGACGCTGGTCTTCTATGGCATTTTGCGCCTGTTCGCCGGTACGCAAGGCGTGCAATTGCTGCGCGGCGTCCTGGTCATCATCCTCGTGGGCGCTCTGGCTGCGAACTTCAGCGGGCTCACGGCTTTCACGTGGCTGATCCGCAGCGGCGGCGTGGCTATCCTCATCGCCCTGCCTGTCATCTTTCAGCCCGAACTGCGGCGCGCGCTCGAACGATTGGGCCGCACCGGCCGGCTCTTCTCGCGTACGCGTGACTCGACGCTCACATCAAAGCTCATCAGCGAACTGGTGAGCACCTGCACTCGCTTATCTCGCCTGCGAATGGGCGCTATCATCGTCCTGGAAGACCAAACCGGCTTGAGGGAACTGACCGAAACAGGCGTGCGCATCGACGCCGCCGTCAACACCGAATTGCTGTTGACCATTTTTCACCCCGGCACGCCGTTGCACGATGGCGCCGTCATTATCCGTGACGACCGCATCGTCGCCGCGTCCTGCGTTCTACCCCTGACGCAACGACCACTGTCCGACACCAGCCTGGGCACGCGCCATCGCGCCGCCATCGGGGTCACCGAAGACACAGACGCTCTGTCGCTGGTGGTCAGCGAAGAGACCGGCAGCATCTCAGCCGCGCGCAATGGCCGCCTGGCCCGCCGCCTGGATGAACGTCGCTTGCGCCGCGTGCTCGAAAGTTTCTACGAGTCACGAGGCCAGTTGTTCGGCGCACAGGGACCAGAGGGTGAGGGGGAGGAGGGGGAAAGCGAGTGAGCCATAACCTCCTTTCTCGCAGGCAATTCGACCGCCTGGGCACCCTGCTGCTGGCACTCGTGTTGGCCGTTGTCGTCTGGGTTGTTTCGGTGCAGCAGAAAAATCCTGTGCAGACGACAACCCTGAGCAGCGTTCCGGTGGAGGTCGTCAACTTGCCCGATGACCTGATTTTCGCCGACAATGGCTCTGCCGACATTCCCGCGGTGGATGTACGCTTGCGCGCACCTCGCAACATCATCGAAACGCTTTCCGTCCGTGATCTGGACGCCTTCATCGATCTGAGCGACGCTCAACCCGGTCGCCAGGAAGCCGTCATACAGGTGGAGAAGAAGATTTCCGGCATCGATATCCTCGACAAGACGCCGGAAGCAGTCGTCGTCAACCTCGTTAGCGTGATCGAAAAGGATGTGCCGGTCTTCGCCAACATCATCGATAGTCCGCCCTTTGGTTACACGGCCGACGCGCCCGAGGTGACTCCCACCACCGTCACGGTTCGGGGCCCAGAACCACAGGTCGAGAGAGTACAGCGGGCGGAGGTGATCGTACGCTTGCGGGACGCCAATAGCGATGTGAAGATCGCCCAACTGGTGACGCTGCGAGATGGTGACGGCGCTGTGGTCACCGACCTGGCGGTGGAGCCGCGCACGGTCACGGTCGTGGTTCCCATCGAGCAGCAACAGGGTTTCGCCGAAAAATCGGTGCGGCCCGACATCGTAGGCCAGCCCGCACCCAACTACACGCAAACGGGCATCACGGTCGATCCCACCACGGTCACGATCTTCGGCGATCCCGATACGCTGGCGCAGTTGCCGGGCTTTGTCGAAACCACGCCGATCAACATCAACGGCGCCACCGAAACCATTGTCGAACGCGCCCCCCTGATCATCCCGGAAACGGTCTCCGTCGTCGCGGCCCAGGCCGTCACCGTCACCATCGACATCGAGCCTATCCCGGGCAGCCTGACCATGACCCTGCGACCGGTGGTGCAAGGACTGGGGCCGGGTCTTCAGGTCGAAAGCATCTCGCCCCGCAGCATCGATGTGCTGCTGGTGGGCCCGCAGCCGCGCCTGAACACGCTGCGTGCGAATGAAAACGTCCGCGCCGTGCTGGGATTGGCGAATCTGGAGGAAGGCGTCTATCCTATTTCTCCCATCCTCGTCGTTCCGGATGATGTGACCGTGCAATCGGTGCTGCCGGAAGCGGTGCAAGTCACCATCATCGCCAAGCCGTAACCCATGCCATCCCCGACGCCGACTTTGTCTCCATAACTGGGTATTGGGTATTTGGTATTGGGTATCGTCGATTGGCGGTTATCAAGCCCAACACCCAGTATCCAGTATCCAATATCCCCTATCTTCTGATGACCACACTGAAGCAAAAACCCATCGTCGCCCTGGTTGGCCGGCCCAATGTCGGCAAATCGACCCTGTTCAATCGCATCGTCGGTCGGCGTCAGGCCATCGTCGAAGACCTGCCCGGCACCACCCGCGACCGCATTTACGCCGACGCCGAGTGGAATGGCGTTCCATTTTTGCTGGTGGACACGGGCGGCATCGAAGCGCTGGAAAGACGCGATGGCAAACGCCAGCCCCTGGCCGATCCCCTGGCCACGGCTTCGGTCGGATTCATCCTCGAAATCCGGGAACAAGCGGAGCTTGCCATCGAGGAAGCGGATGTTGTGGTGCTGCTGGTGGATGCGGTCGATGGTTTATCCGCAGCCGATGAAGAGGTGGCCAATCTGCTGCGCGGCAGCGACAAGCCGGTGCTGCTCGCGGCCAATAAGGCCGATAACGAGCAACGCCGCCTGAACGCCGTCGAATTTTACGCCCTGGGCCTGGGCGATCCCTGGCCGATTTCGGCCTATCATGGCACGGGCACGGGTGATCTGTTGGACGCCATCGTGGCGCGCCTGCCCGAAATGGCGCCGGAAGATGAGGACGAAGCGATTTTGCGGATCGCCATCGTCGGACGCCCGAACGTGGGCAAATCCTCCTTGCTCAACGCCTTGCTCGGCCAGGACCGGGCCATTGTCAGCGATATTTCCGGCACCACCCGCGACGCCATCGACACCCATCTTTCCTGGGATGGCGAACCGGTGATCCTGGTGGACACCGCCGGCATCCGCAGGAAGGGCCGCATCGAACGGGGCATCGAAAAATACAGCGTCATGCGGGCGTTGCGCGCGGTGGGCCGGGCGGAAGTGGCGCTGTTGGTGCTCGACGCCACCGAAGGCGTGACCGCGCAGGACGCGCACATCGGCGGCTACATCCTGGAAGAGCACCGCAGTTTGATCATCGTCGTCAACAAATGGGACGCCATCGCCAAAGACACGCACACCATGGCCGCGTACAGCCGTGAATTGCGGCAGGAGATGAAGTTCCTGGATTACGTGCCGGTGCTGTACGTTTCTGCACTCACCCGGCAACGCGTGAATCAGGTTATCCCCACGGCGCTGCGCGTGCGCGCCGAACGCCATGTGCGCATCTCCACCGGCGATTTGAACCGTCTGCTGCAAGAAGCGGTGCTGGCGCATCCCCCCAAGACCTTCCGGGGGCGGGTGGCGAGGTTTTATTACGCCACCCAGGCCGAAGCGGACCCGCCGACTTTCGTCTTTTTTGTCAATGAGCCCAAGGCCGTGCATTTCACCTATTTGCGCTACCTGGAAAACCGTATTCGCGAGCGCTATCCCTTCGAGGGCACGCCGATCCGTCTGCAATTGCGGGGCAAGGTCAGAGAGGGCGATCTTTCATGAAGCGACAATCCATCAACTTCGTGCAGATCAGCACCCTGCTGGTGCTGGTGTTGGCGCTGGGTTATCTCGCCTGGGTGGGCTACGGCGCCATACCGCAACCGGAGCCCACGCCCACGCCGGAACCGGTGCTGGTTTTCGAGGGCGAATCCGCGCTGGCGCTGGCCGAGAAACAGTGTGATTTCGGCCCCCGCCCCACCGGCTCGGCGGCCGGGTGGAGCACCGGAGATTGGATCATCGAGCAGTTGGAGACAGCAGGCTGGTCGGTGGAGACGGATGAGTTCGAGTGGAACGGCGCGCCCGTGCGCAACATCATCGCCAGGGCGGGAGAAGGAGTCCCGATCCTGGTGGGGGCGCATTACGACACCCGTCTCGTGGCCGACCAGGATCCTGACCCGACCCTCCGCAATGTGCCCATCCTCGGCGGAAACGATGGCGCTTCTGGCGCGGCCGTGCTCCTGGAACTGGCGCGGGTGCTGGATGTCGAGGCGTTGCCGAATCAGGTCTGGCTCGTCTTTTTCGATGCCGAAGACAACGGGCGCATCGAGGGCTGGGACTGGGCGCTGGGCTCCACGCATCTGGCCGAGAACCTGGAAACGCCACCGGCCGCGATGATCCTGGTCGACATGGTGGGTGACGCCAACCAGAGCTTGCCTTACGAGATGAATTCGCACCCCCTGCTGCGAGAGCAGATCTGGAGCCTGGCCGCCGACCTCGGGTATGGCGATGTCTTCATTCCTGAACCCGGCCCCGCTCTCACCGACGACCATCTGCCTTTCGCACAGCGCGGCGTCCCCGCCGTTGACATCATCGACTTCGATTATCCCTTCTGGCACACCACATCTGACACCTGCGACAAGCTCAGCGCCGACAGCCTGGCGCGCGTGGGCAGGGTGCTGGAAGCGTACCTGGAGCAAGGCAAGTTGCAGGAGATCTTGCCGCAATTGGATGAAACTCGTCATGTCGAGTGAAACGAGAAATCCCCTCGATTCCCATCTACACTGATCATCCAGGGGATTTCTCCTCCCGCTGGTCGTCGAAATGACACGTCCTAAATGCCCAAACAACCAACCACCCTCCAACCCATCATCGAGCGCGGCTTGCTGGTGGGCGCACAACTGAAAAACCAGCCCGCGCGCTTCAACCTCGCTGACTCGCTGGCCGAACTGGCGCGTCTGGCCGAGACCGCGGGCGTAACCGTGGTGGACGAGCTCACGCAGATGATCGAGCGTCCCAACCCCGCCACGTACATCGGCAGCGGGAAACTAAACGAAATGGTGCAGTTGGTCAAGGCCGAGGATATTCAGGTGGTCCTATTCGATGATGAGCTCAGCCCCCGCCAACAACGGGAGATGGAGAAAGCCATCAATGACGACAACGTGAAGGTGCTGGATCGCACGGCGCTGATCCTGGACATCTTCGCGCAGCACGCCCACACCCGGGAGGGCGCTTTGCAGGTGGAACTGGCCCAATACGAGTATCGCCTGCCTCGCCTGACCCGCGCCTGGACGCACCTCGCGCGTCAGGCGGGCGGCCGCGCGGGCGGGGCCAGCGGCGGGGTGGGGGTGAGAGGGCCGGGCGAGACGCAGCTCGAGATCGACCGCCGCGAGATCGGGCGCAAGATCGCCTTCCTGAAACGAGAGCTTGAGCATGTGCGCACCCACCGGGAGCAGCATCGCTCGCGTAGACGGCAATCGCATTTGCCTCTGGTGGCCCTGGTTGGCTACACGAATGCGGGTAAGTCCACCTTGCTCAACGCCTTGAGTTCGGCCGAAGTGCTGGCCGCCGACCAGTTGTTCGCCACGTTGGACCCCACCACCCGGCGTTTGACCCTGCCCGGCGGCCGGGATGCGTTGATCACGGACACGGTCGGCTTTATCCAAAAACTGCCCACCGAACTCATCGCCGCATTCCGGGCCACGCTGGAGGAGATCCTGGAGGCGGATTTGATCCTGCACGTGGTGGATGCTTCGCATGGCAATGTGGTGGAGCAGGCCGAGACGGTGGGGGAGGTGCTGGCGGGGCTGGGCGCAGCCGACATCCCCATGCTGGTGGCGCTGAACAAATGCGATCTGCTCCCGGGCGGCGACATTCCTCCGGCCCTGCGCGCTGTGTTCCCGGCCGGCGTCGCTATCTCGGCCCTCACCGGCCAGGGCCTGCCGCAACTGCGTGAGCGTATCGAGGAAACGTTACTCGACATAATGTCACCAATCGAAGTGCTGATCCCGTACCAGGAGGGGGAACTGCTCGATTTATTCCATCGCGTGGGCGTGGTCATGCGCCAAGAGCACCGCGCGGCGGGCACGCTGCTCAGTGGCCGCTTGCCCAAGTCGGTGGTGGGGCGGTTCCGGGCGTATGAAACGGGAAGTGTGGGTCGGGAAACCAGGAGACCGGAAGGCCTGTAGACCGGGAAACCGGGGCGGCAATCCCGCGATATTCTGGGGACAAATTGCTGGGGTGGGGGAGGGCGGGGCGTTCTAAATCCCTACTCCCCATTTCATCTTATGTCTACTTCAAGATAACAGAAGCGAGTGCTGCGCCTGCGGCCTGGCCACCACCAGATTGGGCTCGCTAGCGTTGGTTTTGCGCTGAAAAAAGCGTTTTGAGACCGTGTGGGATAATGTGGGAAAGTGTGGGATAACGATATGTTATGTCAAATCCAGGCCCTTATTTTACTACCCACTAGGTATGTTATGTCGATTAAACGGGCTTGACTCGACATAAAGTTACATTTTCGAGAGTGGGGGAGGGGGCGGCGTGTGGGATAATGTGGGTATTGGGTATTAGGTATTGCTGGAGAAGACGTGCGTAAGTCATCCGGGTGGGCCCGGCCTCCGGCTTCTGATCTCCGACCTCTGGGTCGCCCCGCCCACCTTTAGGATAACGAACAAATAGTGTTATGTCAATTCATGCCCTCCCCCACCCCGGAACGCTGATAGGGGGAAACGTTGATGTTTTGCGTGGTGCGTATTGCGTGTCGCCAACCCAACGGAACACGCACCACGGAATACGCCAAATTGACGTTTGACGGTGAAGCGGTGTATGCTGGGTTTGACTCGGGCTCTGCCG
>DUEF01000244.1 GCA_011176555.1 Caldilineae bacterium | reverse complement strand
GACGTTTTGCTCTTTTACGCCGCACGGGGGGCTGAGTTCATCCGCCTTGACGCCATCGCATTCATCTGGAAAGAAGTGGGGACCTCCTGCATCCACCTGCCGCAAACGCATCGTATCATCCAACTGCTGCGGGAGGTGCTGAATGAAGTGGCCCCGCACGTATCGATCATCACCGAGACCAATGTGCCCCACGAAGACAATATCACCTATTTTGGCGACGGCCACAACGAGGCGCAGATGGTCTACAACTTCTCGCTCCCCCCCCTGACGCTGCATGCTTTCCATACCGGCAATGCCGAAGTTCTGTCTCGTTGGGCCAGCACCCTGACCTTACCCTCAAACGAATCCACCTTTTTCAATTTCCTCGCTTCCCACGATGGCATTGGCGTGACGCCGGCGCGTGGGCTGTTGACCGATGCCGAGATCACCCGCATGGCGCAACGCGTGGAAGCTCTGGGCGGCTATGTTTCCTACAGGAACAACAGCGATGGTTCCAGAAGCGCCTACGAACTGAATATCAATTATCTCGATGCGCTTGGCGACCCGGAGCAATTACACGAAGAGTTTGACTTGGTGGCCCGGCGTTTTCTGGCGTCACAAGCAATTTTGCTGGCGTTACGCGGCGTGCCGGGCATTTATTTCCACAGCCTGTTCGGCTCGCGAAGTTGGCTGGCGGGGGTGAAAGAAAATGGCCGGTTCCGCACCATCAACCGCCAGAAACTTGAGCGGCAGGTTTTGGAAGAGGAGCTGGCCGATCCCAATTCCCTGCGTCACCGTGTGTTCCGTGATTACCATGATCTGTTACGACGACGGACAACGCACCCCGCTTTTGACCCCAATGGCGGCCAGCAAGTCATTTTCTGCCATGAATCCATCTTTGCCTTGCTGCGAACATCTGCAGACGGCCATTCCTTCGCTCTTTGTTTGCACAATGTCGCTAACGATAGCTGCCAGCTAACAATCGATCTCGGCAACATCTTCCCCTCACCGCTCTCTGATCTCTCCGACCTGATCAGTGGACGATATTATTCCCTCGATGGCGGCCAACTTGTCCTCACATTGGCGCCCTATCAAGTTCTCTGGCTAACGGAATAGGGCCATGCTGCACAGTATTCGCTGGACATCTGAGAAAATCACACAACGTCTGCGTTTGATCGAGCCCCTGGTCTATCGTCGCCGCCAGCCATTGCCTCCCTTCCGCCTGCTGCAACTGCCCGACCCTCTGGCGCAGCCGCCCGTTGCTCCCGACCTGGTTGATCGAGATTGGACGCTGGTGGAGCCAAACAGCTACTGGTTGGAACCTCAAAGCAATTTTGTCCTCCGTGGCAGCTTCCAAATCCCGCAGGAATGGGACACAGTATCACCGGTGGCGCTGTATCTGCCACTGGGAGAAGCAGGCGATTTTAGTCACCCCGAAGCCTTGATCTACATCGATGGCGTCCCCTACGCCGCCTGCGACCGCCACCACCAGGAGATCCTGCTGCCGGAGCGCTGGCGTGCTGATCGGGTCCAGGCGCTGGCCTTGCACGGCTGGACGGGCGGGACCCATGTCCTGCGGTGGGATGGAGGAGTCAGCATAAAAGCCAGGCGGACCATGCCATTGCTGATGGGTGAATGCGCTGTGGTGCAGATAGACCAACCCACACGAGATTTCATTGCCCTGGCGCGAGTAGCTCTGGGCATTGCTACGCAACTGTTTGAGCATGATCCAGCGCGGGCGCATCTGCTCAATGCCCTGGACGACGCTTTCAAGATGCTGGACACGCGAGAACCCCTTGGCGAGCGATTCTATGCTTCAGTGCCGGCAGCGCAGCAAATCCTGCAAGCGGGAGTGGAGCAGGCTGGCCCGCCCCTGGACGTGGATGTAACCGCCGTAGGCCATGCCCACATCGATGTCGCCTGGTTGTGGACACTGGGGCAAACTCGGCGCAAAGCGGGCTGCACCTTCCACAACGTTCTGCGGCTGATGGAGCAATTCCCCGCATTCCGTTTCACCCAGAGTCAACCACAACTTTATGACTATGTGCGTCAGGATTACCCCGACTTATTTCAGGCCATTAAGGAGCGGGTGCAGGAAGGCCGGTGGGAGCCTATTGGCGGCATGTGGGTGGAGGCGGATTGCAATTTATCCGGCGGCGAATCGCTAGCGCGGCAATTTTTGTTGGGAAGGCGATTTTTCCGTGAGCATTTCGGCGCTGGGGCCGAATCACCCGTTCTTTGGCTGCCGGACGTCTTTGGCTATGCCTGGAACCTGCCCCAACTCATCAAAGAGGCGGGGATGGAGTACTTCTTCACCATAAAAATCGGTTGGAGCCAGTACAATCGCTTGCCTTACGATTCCTTCTGGTGGCAAGGATTGGATGGCTCCCGCGTTCTCACCCACTTCAGTCCCACCAAAGAAAGCGGCAGCAGCAAAGCCAGCACCTACAACAGCGACGCCTCGCCCCAACAAACGCTCAGCACCTGGAACAATTTCCAGCAGAAAGATTGGGGAAAGCCAGGCGTTACACCGCCCTTGTTGATGTCCTACGGCTACGGAGATGGTGGCGGTGGCCCCACCCGGGAAATGTTGGAAAATATCGGCCACATGCAGTCGTTCCCGGCCGCGCCTCGCACGCATTGCGGTACGGTAGGCGATTTCTTTCGCCAACTGGAAGCAGAAGTGGGAGATCGCCTGCCCACATGGAATGGCGAATTGTACCTGGAGTACCACCGTGGCACATACACCACCCATGCCCGCAACAAGCGCGCCAACCGCAAGAGCGAATTCTTGCTGCACGATGCCGAGTTCCTGGCGGCGATGGCGGCCGTTTTCGCCCCCGATTACGATTATCCCCACGAAGATTTG
>DUEF01000243.1 GCA_011176555.1 Caldilineae bacterium | reverse complement strand
CAGCATGCCGCGCACAGCGATGTCGCGATGCTCTTCCACCTGCTGCTTGAAAAAGCGCAGCACCTGTCGGTCCACATCTTCAGCATCGACATAACGCTGAAAATCCCCATCATCCAGAACATAACAGGCGTCGGAACCAACCCAGGCCACCTGGACCGGTTGTCCTTCTTCATCTACAACGAGATCGGCAAACATAGCGATATTGGTCATTGTCAGTCGTACACTTCCGCGAGAGAGAGTTTGAGGGGGCGGTTTGAAGATGACCTTCGGTCATTGCGGCAAGCCTGCGAAATGGTCGGAAATAGTTTACCAGAAAATAGTGATTGCCAAAAAATGAAATCAGTGTTACAATTGGGATGATGATTTCAGATCGGGTCATCATCATGCAGATTGAAGCGCAGAGGTTCTGCGAAAAGCCATTCTGCAAAGCCTGTGCTCACTCCCATATGACAATTCCTCTGTGAAGTCCCTGCGCTACACTCACAATTGGATAGAGATGACATGAACGAACTCCTAAAAAGCCTAAACGGCGAACAAATCCCTGAACTCATCGCTCAACTACCGCAAGACGATCCCGCCTTCGAGCGAGCCATTGAGGTCGTGCGCTTTGCACCCGACGATTGCCTGATCTCGCCCGACACTGCTGATCGTTATCTGTACATTTTGGTTTCCGGACGCGTTCGACTCGTTGTATTCAATAAGGAGGGGCGCAGTTATGTCACATCCTATCTAGACCCCGGCTCCGTTTTCGGTGAAGACGCCCTCATCGATTTCGGTGAAAAACCAAGAAGCCATGTTCATGCGCTAGAACCCTGCACCGTTTGGCGTCTGCCGACTGAGCAAGCGCACAGATTCGCCGATAAGCACCCGGTATTGGCCTTGGGCATGCTACTCACCCTGGGAAATCGGCTTGCACAGGTTGAAAATCGTCTGGAGGAAGTTGCATACAAACGTCTGCCAGAGCGACTCGCCGGTGAATTGCTCAGACTGCGACGGTATTACAACAACGACCAGGTGCGCGTCAGCCATCAGGCCCTGGCCGATACGCTTGGCACTTACCGCGAAACCATCAGCGCCTTATTACGCGACTTCAAACGCGACCAGTGGGTCGAACTTGGCTATCGTCGCATCACGATCAAGGATCCAGAAGCGATGGCGCAACTGGCCGGTAATATCCATGATTGAACCGGATCGCAGGTAGATTTACGGTCGTAACGTAGCTCGCAGGCGGTCGGGGTGAAGCAGGAGGTCGAGTGCATCCAGGATGTTCGGAGCATAGATATCGGCCGAGAGGATGGCGCTTGGGGCCGCGCCCTCAGCGCCATTGACGACGATGCCCAGCGCTGCGGTCTTCAGCATGGGGGCGTCATTTGCGCCGTTCCCCACCGCGATCACTGCTTCCGACCCTAATTCCTGCACGAAGCGCTCTTTCTGAGCCCCACCCGGGCCGGGAGCCAGTTGCGTGAACTGGATGCCAAGTTTTCGGGCGGTTTCCGCGCCGCCGCCGTGGGTGTTGGCCGTGAGCAGGAAGATTTCGAGTCGCTCGGACAGGGAGGCGATGCGTGCGGCCACGCCCGGGAGGAGCGCGCCATCCACCGCCAGGGTGCCGTTGAGATCGAGCACCAGGTATGTCAGATTGAGTTCGGGGCCGTTGGGAATGTCGATTTTTATCATTGGCGATCAGATGTAGTGCAGGGCCGCGGCTTGCTTGCGTAAATCCGCCCTGAAATCGGGATGTGCGATGCCGATCAGCGCTTCCACCCGCTGGCGAATCGTCTTGCCGTACAGATCGGCTACGCCGTATTCGGTGACGATGTAGTGCACGTCGTTGCGGCTGGTGACGACGCCCGCTCCCGGCTTGAGCGCCGGTACGATGCGCGAGATCGTTCCTTTTTTGGCCGTGGAGGGCAGAGCGATGATCGGTTTGCCGCCTTTGCTGCGGGCCGCGCCGCGCACGAAATCCACCTGCCCGCCGACGCCGCTGTACAGGCGGTGTCCCATCGAATCGGCGCAAACCTGACCGGTGAGGTCCACTTCGATGGCGGAATTGATGGAAACCATGCTGTCATTTTTGGCGATGATGAAGGGATCGTTCACGTAATCCTGCGGGTGGAATTCCACCATGGCGTTGTCGTGGACGAAATCGTACAGCCGCTGCGAGCCCAGAATCATGCCGCAGATGATCTTGCCGGGATGCAGGGTCTTGCGTTCGTTGGTCACCACCCCCATCTCCACCAGATCCACCACGCCGTCAGAAAACAACTCGGTGTGAATGCCCAGATCTCGTTTATCGGTGAGGTAGTAGAGGACGCCATCGGGGATAGCGCCGATGCCCAGTTGCAGGGTGGCGCCATCGGGGATCATCTCGGCCACGTGCGCGCCGATGGCTTTTTCCAGTTCGCCGGGCTCGCCCTGCGCCAATTCGATCAAGGGGTAATCGACCGGCACGACATGCGTCAGTTTGGAGACATGGATGAAGCTATCGCCCAGGGTGCGGGGCATGCGCTCGTTGACTTCGGCGATGATGATGCGGGAGGCCCCGGCGGCCGGTTTGGTCACGCCCACCTCGACGCCATAGGAACAGAAGCCGTGCTCATCCGGCGGCGAAAGATGCACCAAACTGGCGTCCAGGGGGATGATATCCTGCTTGAAAAGCCCCGGTATCTCGCTGAGAAAGACCGGTGTGAAGTCGGCCCGACCATCGTTGACCGCCTGGCGCACATTCGGGCCGATGAACATGGCGTTGACCTTGATTTTGCCCGCCAGATCGGGTGAAACATAATCGGCGTCACCCAGCGTCAGCAATTGGTGGATGGTCAGCCCCGCCACATCTCCGGCGCGAGCGCGCTGCACCAGGGCGTCCAGCAGCGCGGTGGGGATGGAGCAGTTGCCGGTGAGAAAGAGGTTGGCGTTGTCAGGGATCGACTTGATCGCTTCCGCCGCCGTCGTGATTTTCGATTCGTAGATGCGCGTCCAGGCGTTCATCGTGCAACCTCCCTCCCCAGCTCCGCTCTCAATCCCGGATGAACGACATTGCCGTCGCGGATATTCGCGCCGCGCGCCAACTCGGGGAATGATTCGAAGGCGTCGTCGAGGCCCTGGTTGGCGATGGCCAGCACATAGGGCAAGGTAGCGTAAGTGAGGGCGTGGGTAGCGGTGCGTCCGACGATGCTGGTCATGTTGGGTACGCAATAGTGGATGACATTTTCTTCGATGTAGATGGGGTTGGCGTGGGTGGTGGGACGGCTGGTTTCCGCGCAACCGCCCTGATCGATGCTGACATCGACGAACAGGCTGCGGGTGCGCATGGTACGCATCATTTCCCGCGTGATCAGCACAGGCGTTTGATGCCCGGGCACATGCACCGCGCCGAGCACGGCATCGGCAAAGCGCACCGCCTTGCGCAAATTGTATTCGGTGGCGGCCAGGGTCACGCCGCGGCCATCGAGCAAGCGATCCGCTCGCTCCAGCGCCTCGGAATTGATGTCCAGTAGGTAAACAGAAGCGCGGTTGCCGACAAAAGCCAGGGCGGCTTCCGTGCCAAAAGTGCCTGCACCGAGGATGACGATCTCGGCCGGGGGCACGGTGGGGCATCCGCCCAGCATCACGCCGCGACCGCCCTCGTTGCTCTGCATGTATCGCCCCACGATCTGGGGAATGAGGCGTCCGGCCACGGTGCTCATGCTGTGCAAAACGGGGAGAAAGCCGTTGGGCCGCTGCACCGTCTCCCAGGCGATGGCGCAAACGCCGCGTTCGCGCAGGATTTGAATTTTGTCGCGTCGCCCCGCCGCCAGGTGCAGGAACCCCAGCAGGATCTGGTCCCGGTGCGATAGTTCCAGGTCCTCGACCGTAGGTCGGGAGACCTTCAGCACCAACTGGCCGCGGGCGAAAACCTCCTCGTGGCTGTAGACGATTTGCGCACCCACCCGCCGGTAGGCTTCATCCTGAAAGCCAGCGCCAGCGCCGGCATCGCGTTCAACGTAGACGCGATGCCCCGCCTGAGTGAGCGCCTCGACCCCGGCCGGGGCCAGGGCCACGCGGTATTCGTCGGGCCTCCTTTCGCGGGGGATGCTGATGTCGATTGGGGTCATGTCGCCTCCGTAGATGCGTATTGCGTGGTGCGTAGTGCGTGGTCCGTGGCTGACTCAACGGAACACGGAACACGCACCACGGTATCTTTACTATCGACCTTATTATCTCAAATCCCCGGCCCCTTGGCTATGATCTAGAACATATCGCCCGAACGGCATGTCGAAGCGCACGTCATGTCGAGCGGAGCGAGACATCCCCATGACTACCACCTACGCTCGCCGTCCAGGAGATTTCTCCTCCCTACGCTCGCCATTCAGGAGATTTCTCCTCCCTACGGTCGCCATTCAGGAGATTTCTCCTCCCTGCGGTCGTCGAAATGACGTTTGTTACGAAACCAACCGCACCTGGACGGCTTCGCCGCCGTCCGCGGTGGGGGTCTTGTACACGTAGAAGAAATCAGGTTGTTTCAGCGTCAGGTCGAACAGCAGGGGGGAATCAGACACCAGGTCGAGTTCAGGTAATTGGTCGGGATGCGCCCACAGGGGCTCGCCCTCGTCGCTGGCGGTCAGGGCGGCGTCTGTCGCTGCGCCCTGGTAGATGAAAACGAGGAT
>DUEF01000242.1 GCA_011176555.1 Caldilineae bacterium | reverse complement strand
GGTAGTTCATGGTAACGATGATTTGGGGTGAGTGGGTATGGTGTGAGGTCGATGGGGGTATTGTATCACAAAACGACCGCGCTACGGGCTATGCAGCGCGGTCGGGGAACAGAAAAATGGTCGGGATGTGTTAGTCTTCGTCTACCAGCGCCCGTTTGAGGATTTTTCCGGTGGCCGTCATCGGCAATTCGGAACGGAATTCGATCTGGCGCGGGTATTTGTACGCAGCCAGCCCTTCTTTGGAAAATGCGATCATCTCTTCGGCCGTGGCGCTTTCACCTTCCTTCAGGACGATGTAAGCTTTCACCTCTTCGCCCAGCTTGTCATCAGGCACGCCTTTGACCGCGACCAGAGAAACCTTGGGGTGAGTCATCAAGTATTCCTCGATCTCTCGGGGATAGACGTTGAATCCGCCGCGGATGATCATCTCTTTTTTGCGGTCAACGATAAAGTAGTAGCCTTCATGATCCACCCGACCCAGATCGCCGGTGTGGAACCAATCTTTTGTCATGACGCTGGCGGTGGCGTCCGGGCGTTTGTAGTAACCCTTCATGACATTGTGACCGCGAATGACAACTTCGCCCACGTCGCTAAATTCGCCCTCTTTCGTCGGTTGGGGAATGAAGTTGTCGTTGTCATCCACCAGCGCCATTTGCACGCCCCAGATGGGAAGGCCGATCGAGCCGGGTTTGCGTGGTTTGCGACGCACATTGAAGCTGGCCACCGGGGAAGTCTCGCTGAGGCCATAGCCTTCCAGGATGGGGACCGTAAAACGTTTTTCGAAATTGCGCATGAGTTCGACGGGCATCGCCGAGCCGCCCGAGACAGCGGTATGGAGGGTGTCGGCGATTTTTTTCATGTCGAATTCTTCTTCGGCTGTGGGGTAAGCGTACATGGCCCAGTACATGGTGGGGACGCCGGCGAAGATGGTGACATCGTCTCGCTCCATGATGCCAAGTGCTTCTTGCGGGGTGAAGCGCGGCAACAGGGTGATGGCTGCTCCTGCCCGGAAGGCCATGTTCATAATCACGGTTTGTCCGAATGAATGGAACAAGGGCAGTGTCGCCATGGCTACATCTTTCGGCGTAGCGCTAACCAATTCAACGCTGCCCAGGGCGTTCATCACCATGTTGCTGTGGGTTAGTTGAGCGCCTTTGGGGCTGCCCGTGGTGCCAGATGTGTACAAAATGACGGCTGTATCGTTAGAACTGGTTTGTACGGTGTCGAAAACGGGCGAGCCGCCCATGCCCAAAAACTGGTTGAAGTCATGGACGTTTTCATCGTCATGGCTGAATGGCTGGGCGGGGTCGGCGCTTCCCACGATCAGGGTTTTGCAGGAATCAACCTGTTGGAATCCGCCGTAAGCTGGTTCGGCAAACATGGCGAAGCCCACCAACGCCACGGCGTCACTGTCTTTGAGGTGATAAGCCACCTCGCGGGCGGTGAAGAGCACGTTGAAGGGCACGACGGTGGCGCCTGTTTTCAGGATGCCGTAGTAGGCGATGGGAAAATAGGGGAGGTTGGGCATCATCAATGCCACATTGTCGCCCTTGCCAATGCCCAACTTGCTCAGGGCGTTGGCGAACATATTGGCGGCGCCGTTCAGTTCAGCGTAACTGAATTTGCGGTCATTGAAGATGACTGCGGTGTTGCCGGGGTAATCTTTTGCGCTGGATTCGAGCAGGATAGACAGGTTCAGCATTGCAGGCTCCTTTTAGTGTGAGTGGGATGAAGGAAGGGTTTGATGGCGTGGGGGATGAAAGGTTATTCTGGTTGGTGCGCAGAAGCTTGCGGCGCAGGCTGGGTGAAGTGATAAACCTGAAAAGTGTAGACTTCCGCATCGGGGTCGTCGTAGATGTCGATGCTGGCGTATGCTTTCATGGCGACATGGCCGAGAAATTCGTACGGGTCTGCGATTTTATCCCAGACCTGGGGCAGCAGTAAGCCCCGATTCCATCCTCTCTCGACCAGTACGCCATCTTCACCCGGCCGGATTTGTGCAATGAGATCCTCGATGTCGTGAAAGAGCACCCTTTGCATTGGTGACAAGATGGAAATCTCGATGGCGGTACGGTCCAGCTCTGGGGCTGTGAGGGGTGGGAAGCGAGGATCGTTCTGCCCGGCGCTGATGGCGTTTTTTGCCACATCGTGGGCGAGGGGCAAGACGGGGTCAACCGAGCCGATGCAGCCGTGTAGCGCGCCATCGGTGTAGAGCGTGACGAAGCAGGCGCCGTGCGCACGCAGGCGGTCGGGGAGAGATTTCAGGTCGGGACGCCACTGCTGGTCGCCTGCGATGCTTTTTGTTAGCGCCGTGCGTGCGATCTGCAGTAGTAGCTCGATCTGTTCGGCTGTGAGATCGATGTCGGAAAGGGGAGAGTGTTGTGCGGACATGGCTCTATGCTTCCGTGTAGGCGATTGCGCCGTATCCGACGACGCGTTGGCGATCGCCGGCGGTGTCTCCAGAGTTTTTGTAGTCCAACAGGTGTGGTTGCCAGCCCAGGCGTTCGGCTATTAGCATCAGGGTGAGGATGGGGATACGCCCACAGGCCTCGCCGCGTGCGACCGTAGACATGTCCCGGCGGACGATAGCGTCGAGTAAGGCCATGTCGATGCGCTTAGCATGCCCATACGCGTGGAAGTGACTAAGGTCAGAGCTAATGACAAGGCGGGAGGTTGGATCATCCCGGAGATAAGGAGTGAGCGTTTCCACCACGCGCTCAGGGGGCACTTGTCCAAAAAGGAGCGGAACTATGCGAAGGTGAGCGCTGTTGAGACTCTGTAAAAATGGCAGCTCTACTTCCAGGCAGTGTTCTGGGGCGTGTGCGTCGTTGCGTTCGCTGAAAACGGAGGCTTTCTCCAGTAATTGCGCCACAAGCTCGGTTTCGACGGGGAGTTCACCCAGTGGCGTGCTAAGCGCCTGATACCATCCGACGGCAACACCCGAGACTGGAACATAATGGGCAGGGCCCATGAGAAAAACGACGTGTTCTTGGTGCGTTGATAGGCTCAGGGCCCGAAAACTGTAGCCTGCCACGGGGCCCGAGTAGATGTAGCCTGCGTGAGGGGCGATAACAGCGCGCACGGTTCCGTTCAACGGCGGAAGCGTTGCTTGCTCAAGATACGTGTTTACGCTCGTTTGTAACGCCCCGGGATCTGCTGGATAAAATGCGCCTGCCACCGCTGCCGGACGAACAGGGGCGGTCAACGCGGGAGAGCGTTTTGCTCCGAATAGTGACATGGCATCACACTCCTTTTTTGACAACGGCCATTGTTGTTATGTTTACTTCGTATAGTTTTTCCTTTGTGGGGACGTTTCGACGTTACGGAATGACAAGCACCGGGATTCTGGTTGCGTTCAGAACTTGTTGGCTGACGCTGCCGAGGAACATCTCGTGGACATCTGTGGGGTTGCGACTGCCGATGAGGATGAGATCTGCGTTGATGCGATTTGCTTCATCTAAAATGACCTCAGCCGGCGCCCCTTCGATCGCATCACCACTTGCTTCAACGCCTGTTTCGTTGAGGTAATGCAAGGCGTCTTCGACGACATGGTGTGCGACCCGTCGGTATTCGGCGATCAGGGCTTCATAACCCTCCTGGGCGGCGTAGTACGCGGGCAGTTGATAGGCGTGAACCACATGCAACGCGGCGTTTTCCGTTTTGCCGAAGTGCATGACATAGAGAAGTTGGCGTTCTGTCGCGGCGGATCCATCTATGGCGCAAAGAATAGTCTTAAACATGACACTACCTCGCTAGCACTGCAGTGAAGGTTATTGTTGATCAGGGGGTCTGTTTCACAATTTTAGTATAGCAGGGATGAGCGATAAAATCTACCCTTTTGGCCGCCGGGATGAGCGTCGTTTTTTGGGCGCGCCTGTTCTTTGCTCCAATCGGTTTGCCAAAACCGCCAGATATGACGTGGCGACCTGGCCAGAGCAGAATTGTTCTTCTAAAACCTTGACGCACACCCTCGCCGCAAACTGGTTGAGTGCGTTCAGAATTAGTTAGAGCGGAGCCCCCCTGCGCCCAGATCAAATATCGAGAGGATCGCCTAACAAATGGGTGGGCGTGTGGTGAATCGCGCGATAACCTGATGCAGCCAGATCGGGGGCCGGGGCGCAGGCTTCGTCCGGTTTGTCCGAAAAGGAGGTGATGGTGACGCCCCGCGCCTGCAACCAGCGGCAGGCGTCCCAAATCTCCCGCGTGAGGCATATCTCTTCCGCTGCGCGCCTCGATGCGGCGGCGTCATCGGGCAGGCTGCCCATGTTTTCCACGGTCATGCGGTATTCATTGCGACGGAAGTCCTTGAAGGGTGTGGGATCGTTGCTCTGGTAGGCCTCCAGCACCGCGTCGTGGAGCCTGGCGAGGCCCGCGGGCATCGCCGCGCGGCCCGGTTGAACCCAAGCGATGAAGGCGGCGAAGTCGTTCAAATCGCCCGCAGCATGTCTTCGGCGCAACGCCGCCATCGACGCCGTCCCCGCTCCGACCAGGATGCTGATGTAGGCCAGATAATCCTGATTGTCGCCGGTGAGATCGTGGTATTGCTGTCGATTCAGTTCGAGATAGATCTCGGTGAAGGCCTGAATATCCGCATCGTCGCCCAGCGCCTGGCGCACGGTTTGGCTGATGGCTCGAATACGCGCCACGTCGATGGGACTGTGGTTACGTCCGCGAGCGCCGAAAGCCGTTTTGTCGATATCGACGATCACGACGGTGCGTTCGTCCAGCTTCAATCCACGCGTTTGCAGCGCTTCCAACCAGAGTGCTAACCCCTGCCAGCGGTTGGCGACAAAGATATCGCCTTGCCAGGAAGTCCGGACGGGTTCCGCCAGCGCATCTTTGCCGATGAAAGCCGCTCCCGGCCAACCTGTGGCCCCGGCCAGCCGCGAGTACGCGCCGCCATCGTTGGCAAAGGTGTCCCCGATCAGCAAAAATTCCGCGAGTTGTGTCTTGGGCGCGTTGATCTCGTGGAAGCGCTGCAGGATCCACCTGGCCGCCTGGGGATAGAGGGGATCGCTTTTCCGCACGACCTGCGGCCCCGCCAGCCCCATTTCCCGCCAGGCCGCGCTCACACCGGGCACGCGCGCATCGTACGGTTCCAGATTGCGATAGACGACGAAATCTCCGGTCAGTTCGGAGAGGGTGCAGAGGGGCATGAGCTGTTTTCCTTGGGCAATGAAGATTGCTACGCAATGATTCCCTGATGCACCATCAATTCCGCGTTGAGGATGGAGCCGCCGGCCGCGCCGCGGATGGTGTTGTGGCCGAGCAGGCTGAAGCGCCAGTCGAGGATGTTGCAGGGCCTGATGCGGCCCACCACGGTCGCCATTCCCGCCCCGGCCATGCGGTCGAGGCGCGGTTGGGGACGGAACATGCCCTCGACCACGACGATGGCCGGGTCCGGGGCGCTGGGCAGGGCCAGTTGCTGGGGCAATTGCCGATAAGAAACAAAAGCCTCGATCATTTCTTCCCGGCTCGGTTTGCTGCGAAAACTGACCGACACCGCCTCGAAATGGCCATCGATCACAGGCACGCGGTGACAGTGGGCGCTGATCGTGAAATCGGCGTCGACAAAATGATCGGCGTCGAAGCGGCCCATGATCTTGCGGGGCTCGGTCTCGACCTTGTGCTCCTCGCCGTAATCATGCGGCACGACGTTGTCGATCAAGTCGAGCGCGGGGACGCCCGGATAACCCGCGCCGGACGCGGCCTGAAGCGTGGCCACGAACACCTTTTCCACGCCAAAAGCCAGTTCCAGGGGGTGCAGGGCCGCCACCAGATGCGTTGTCGTGCAATTGGCGTTGCAAACGATGAAACCGTCCCAGCCTCGCTGGCGTTGCTGCACCCGCACCATGTCCAGGTGGTCCGGGTTCACCTCGGTGATCACCAGGGGCACGTCCGCGTCCATGCGGTGCGGAGAGGCGTTGGAAAAAAGAGCGTGCCCGGCCGCGGCAAAGGCTGGCTCCAACTCCCGCGCCTGACCCGAAGGCAGGGCCGAGAAAAGCACGCGGGCGTCGGTTTCGCCGGGCTGGGTGAGCTTGACCGGGAGATCGGCGATGGCGGGAGGCAGGGGAGAATCCAGCACCCAGTTCACGGCGTCGCCATAACGCCGGCCGGCCGAACGTTCGGACGCCAGCAGATCGGTAATCTCGAACCAGGGATGATGATGCAACAAAGAAATGAAACGTTGGCCCACAGCGCCGGTAGCGCCGAGAATGCCGACGGGAATTCGGGACATGATCGGGAGAGGGGGAGCGTGGGAGGGAGGGAGCGTGGGAGGGGGTGTTGCGCAATC
>DUEF01000241.1 GCA_011176555.1 Caldilineae bacterium | reverse complement strand
GTTGCAGCCAGTCGTGGGCCTGGCGCTCATCGGCGCTGTAGGCGACCTCGATCGCTTCCAATTTGCGCTGCGGGAAGCGGGGCGCGCCATCCCAATTGGGTGGCAATTCCGTCTTCAGCCTGCGCACCATCACGCTTTGCAGCACAGCCCGGTCGGGCGGAATGCCGCGGGCGAAGCGCTGGTTGTCCAGCAATTCCAGCAAAGCGGAAAAACTCTCGGCATAGCCGTTGTGAGGCGTGGCCGTGAGGAAGAGTTTGTGTTCGAAGTGCGGCGAGAGGGTACGGATGGCGCTCGTGCGCAGCGAGTCCACCGCGTAGCGGCCGCGGCCGGCCGGGGCGACATTGTGCGCTTCATCGACGATCATCAGATCGAAGCGGCGGGGATAAGCCGGTTCGCCCTCGGCGGGCAGCGCTTCCCGGAAGAAACGCATGGGCCGGTCCCGCTTGAGATAGTCGATGGAAGTGATCAGGCGGGGAGAATGCGTCCAGGGATTGACGTGAATCCCCCGCTCCCGCCGCAGCGTCTTCATCAGGGTGCTGTCGACGATGCGAAATTCCAACCCGAACTTGTCCCGCATCTGATCCCGCCATTGGATCTGCAACGAAGCCGGACAGACGATGAGAATACGCCGGGCACGGTAGCGGATGAGTAGCTCCTGCGCCACCAGCCCCGCCTCGATGGTCTTGCCCAGGCCCACGTCGTCGGCGATGAGCAGATTGACGCGGGGCATTTGCAGCGAGCGCACCAGGGGATCGAGTTGGTAATCTTCGATTTCGATGCCGCTGCGGAAGGGCGCTTGCAGCGCTCGCACATCGGCCGAGGTCGCCGCGCCCCAGCGCACGGCATCGAGGAAGGCGTCCAGGCGTGGCGGCGCGTCGAATCCGGCCGGTTGTGGCAAGGCCAGCGGATCGAACGCCCTGGCTCCCGGCTCCAACTCCCAGATCACCTGCAATTCCTCACCCAGCCCATCATCATCGACCGAGGTGAGCGACACCAAGTGCTGCGGTTTCCCCACCACCGTCGCCAACACCGACCCGGGCAGCGCGCTTCCGGCCACATCGTTGACGACATAGCGTCGGCGTCTGACTTCGACCAGTTGGCCTTGCTCGGGGATATCGGTTGTGATGTTCTCGGCCATCACAGCACCTTGGGATCGAGGGGTAGGGGTGCACCTATCATGGCACAGATCAGAACTCGTGACCATGATACAGGTCATGTAGAACGGATGAAATTGTTGGCGAGAAGAGAAACGGGAGAGGGGTTGGCCGCACGGCGTTGCTACGAAGACATCATAACAGTCACGCCGCGATGTTGTCAATGCGAAAGAAAGCCCGATTACTGTTCTCGTAATCTTCCCCCGCTCCCTACGTCCACCGATACGGTGACGCCGCCGCAATATTGCACCAGTTCCAGAGACGAGGACGGGTCGTACCTGTCACCTTGTGGAGAAGACAGCTTCTGTCAACTAGTTTTGTGTTTGGCGCAATTAAAAATCTGCCACATGCGACCCAGGGCTTTCGGCTGCTAATGCCCAGACATCTCCCTCCACCCCAACGTTTCAAAGCGCTGATGGCGATCAGGGGGGAGGATGAAATCAGGCTGGGGGCAACGCCGGATGGTCGGGTGTTGTCCCCAGCGCACTCCGGCACCGCGCGGACAGCATCGCGCGCTGTTCCGGCAATATGTCCGCGTCATCCTGAATGGCGGCAAGCAAATCATGGAGGCTCTCAAGCGTTCGCTCGATGAAGAGTGGTTTTCCCAACTGTCTACGCAGATCCAAAGCCACGGTGAAATGCTCGCAGGCAAGGGCATAGTCCCCCGTACTGAGAAAGGCCTCTCCCAAGCGCTGGTGGGCAAAAGCCATCCTGTGCAGATCCCCCAGGTCTCGGGCCTGGGCGAGCGCTCGGGCAGCCAGTTCTTTGACCTGTTCATAATCGCCTCGCTGTAAGGCGTTGTAGCTGAGATTCAGGTCGATGCGGATGACCCCAAAGACATCGCCCGCTTCCGCATAACATGTGCGAGCCATTTCGTGATGGGGCGCCGCCGCTTCGTATTGGCCGAGTTGATCCAGCGCCATGCCCAATCCGCCCTCGGCCAGAGCACAGGCAAAGGACAATCCCCGAGGTTTGGCGATCTCCAGGGCCATTTCGTATTGTTCGATGGCCTGCGCAAAGTCGCTTTTCTGGAAGATCAGATCGCCATAATTGCTGTACAGAATAGCCAGTGTGTTCATGTCTCCGCCCGCAACCGCGGCCTCGATGCCCGCGCGATAGGCTCGCTCCGCCTCGGCGTACCGGTTGTAGATGGCGTAAAGATAGCCCTGGCGGTTGCATACCCGAGCCTGTAAATCCGGTGTGCTTGTCGCCGGCCGCACCTCATCCAGGGCGGCCTGCGCCAGATCTCTTTCACCCAGTTGGATGAGGATGCGAACGCGAAGGTCGGTAAAAGCCACGCGTTGGGCGTCGCTCAGGATTTCGCGCCGCAGCACAGCAGCGAAAAGCGCTTCCACCTGCTGCAAATGATGTTCGCGTTGCAATTGTACGCCGAAGTGATCGAGGAGACGCACATAGGTGGCGTCCGCCTCCAGCGCCAGACATTTGTGCAGTAGGCTGACAACGATTTCAGTGGCGCTGCCGAGGCCAATGGCGGGGGCTTCTTCGCCCTGAATCAAGGCGTCGGCGTAGCGCTCCAGGAGTTCCCGCGCCCGTTTTCTGAGCCCCTGCGCAGTGTTTGTCTCACTCATGCCGCACTCCCATCCCCGGCAAACCCCAGCTTGTATGCCAGAAAGTTGTAGGTGAGCCGGTGCAGGGAATAGATCAACGGTCGGGTTTGAGTGGTCTGGACGAGATTCAAAGCTGTCAATTCCTGGATGAAGCGCTGTAAATCTTCATCCGCATAGGCGTTGCCGGCATAATTCAACGTCACTTTCAGCCCGTCCCAGCTTGCACCGGCGGCAGGCAGCAACCACAGCCCCAACATGAGATCCCTGGCCTCGGACGAAAGCAAAGACCAGGCTCTGTCGTAGATGTATTGGAAAAGCGCCTGTGCAGTGACTGAATGCTCTTCAAGTCCGCGCAACGTTTGTGCGACCGGCAGATATTCGAGTTGGGCGATAGCCAATTTCAGGGCATGGGGATGTCCGCCCAGAATGTGATAAAGTCGTTCGAAAACGGTCTGGTCGATTTCAGACAGCCGTAATCTCTGCGCCTCCAGCGCGAGCAGACGATGAGCGTTTTCTGCTGAGAGTTCACGCAGCGTCACCGTATATCCGCTGGTGTGCTGGATCTGATGGCGACTGGTCACGAGAATCTGGGCCACGGGGGAGAGGGAATCCACCACCCGCAGCGCCGTGACGACTTCATCCGGGCTTTCCACGTTATCGATGACCACAAGCGCGGATGTATCGCGCAGGGCCTGGGCAATGACGCGTAGTTTTCTCTGATTGCCGGGCAAGGCATTGACATTCACATCCAACTGCGCGCCCAGATCGGCCAGCACTTGGTCGAGGGTATGGCGTTTACGCTCTCCCGAAAGTTGCACCCCCAGGGAGATCGGGGGTTGAACGACAACGGTCCAAAGCAGGCGGTCAAAGGTGTAGTCCACCCGCTGTAGCCAGGTGGCAATCGCCTCCCGCGCTAAACTGGTCTTGCCGAGCCCGCCGATTCCGGTGATGAATAGAGGCGTACGAGGTCCACTCTGGCGTCCCTCGTCGAGCGTCCGGTGTACTTGCGCCAGGTCTGCGGCATCGCCCAGCCATTTCTGGTAAGTGGGCTGAGGAAGCAGGGCGAGCAGACGCTGTCTTTTGGCGCTCGTTTCAACAACTGACTTTGCCTCCAACTTGATGAGCACAGACGTCAGGGCAGTGATAGCTTGTTTCTGGCGTTCGTACAGCACTGTCTTGCTCAAGTGTATTTCATGCTGAAGCGTTTTCACCGTTTTGCGTCGCCGAAAACGCTGATCCAGCAGTTCGGCTAAATCCGGATCAAATCGTTTCAGTTCGCCAAGACCCAGATCGATCAGATTCTGAATGGCGATGGCGCTGCGATGCTCACTCAGACGCTCCGTGCGCACCGCTGGTAGCATCTGCTTGGTGATCTGCAAGCTTCCCAGCGGCGCATCCTTGAGCGCTTCCAGGTTGTGATAATCATGCAGCGCTTGCTCAGTGGCGCTGCGCCAATCAAAGGATTCTGTCATGGGACGAGAGGGGGATTGCTTGGTAGCGCGACCATGATCGACAGCCTACGTCAACAGCCAAAATCTACATCATACATTATGCCACCAACACCAGTGCGGAAGAAATCAGGAAAGATATGGGAATCAGTCAACCGAATCGTACTGTATAATGGAGGGCGACGAGGGATTTATCAATCCCATCGATCATTGTGGCGCCGCAAGATGTAATTATCTTGTCCGTGTGGCTGATGGTTCTGACGAGAGAGGGAACAACAGAACCAGTACAAGGGGAGAGGACGCTGGACTGTCTGGCGAGAGGCAGTCCAGCGTCTTTGGTTTTGATAGAAGCCTGACATAATTTGGGGCCATATCCCTGGGGCTGGCCAACACGGTCGAACAAACCCAAAAGGATGCGGACGCGACGAAGCCACGATTGACGCTAGCTCACTGGCTTGCTCATTTCTTCCTCAGTGTCGGCTATTTTTTTGTAGTCCCCGATAACCTTAAACAGAGCGTCCGACATTTTGTCGTAGCTTGGAGGGTTGATCACTAATTTTTTGTCTTGCAAGCGCCCTTCTTCCCGGAGTTGCTGCGCCCAGTCGGTCAGAATGCGATTGCCGGTTTTTGGGGCTGGTTGTTGTTTCCGCCTGACACGGAGGCCCTGTTTGCGTCCGCGTATTTTTTCTGCTTGCGTTTTTTGCGTCTGGTCATTTTTCAATGGATGCAAAATACCCACGGCAGGATTCGAACCTGCGACACCCTGCTCTGGAGTCACAGGAATTTTCTACGGCGCAGAAAATCCGAAAAACATACTATATCTAGTAGGTTGCGATTT
>DUEF01000240.1 GCA_011176555.1 Caldilineae bacterium | reverse complement strand
TCTCTCAGCATATTCTCCCCAATGCCATCCCCCCCCTAATCGTCCTCGCCACCCTTGGCATCGGCACCGCAATTTTGGAAACCGCGGCACTGTCATTCTTGGGCCTCGGCGCGCAACCCCCCGATCCGGAATGGGGCGCCATGTTGGCCAGTGAACGCAATCAAGTCTTTAGCGCTCCGCATCTGGTCTTCTTCCCGGGCCTCGCCATCATGCTCACCGTGCTCGGCTTCAACCTGCTTGGCGATGGCTTACGAGATGCTTTGGATCCACGCATCAGATTGTAAACAACCCCCTCTCACAAGGTGAACCAACAATGTCCCAACGAACCGTCACCCTCCACGAAAAACCCTTCTCCCCCATCCTCGGCTCGCCAGTCGAGGTCGGCCAACAAGCTCCCGCCGCCGCCGGTCGCATCAACGGCTTCAGCACCGAAACATTCGATGTCATCAACGACACCCAAGGCAAAATCCGGGTGCTGAACTTCGTTCCCAGCCTCAACACCGGCATCTGCTCGGCCCAGACTCGACGTTTCAACGAAGAACTCCTGCAGAACGACAACGTCGCCGTCGTCACCATCAGCGCGGATTTGCCCTTCATGCAGGCCAACTGGTGCGGCGCTGCCGGCCTGGACGACGCCATCATGGTCTCTGATTATTACGACATGGCTATCGCCAACGCCTATGGCACGCATATCGAAACCGTTCGCCTGGAACAACGAGCTGTGATTGTCGTCGGCGCTGACAGCATTGTGCGCTACACCCAGTACTGCCCCGAAATCGCCATGGAGCCTGACTTCGAGGCCGCCTTGAGCGCCGTCGCCGCACTTCTCTAAACGCCATTCAGCCCTGGACTGTCAGTCCGGGGCTTTTTCTTCCACCCACCCTCCTCACTCGACCACCCCAGCACCACCTGCCGCCCTCCTCCCTCCACCTTCGCACGGAGCAACGCCATGTCCTCTTCGCTAACTCCCGGTCCCGAACCAACGATTCCAATCCCGGACGAAAAAGCGCGTAAGCACGGACGCATGGGGCTGACGCCATCCTGGGATAGCATCCCCTGGTGGGGCATTATCATCCTCATCGTTGGCGTCATTGTCGGCTATTCGGCTCTGACCAACCACTACTATCAGGACGCACTCTATTTCATCTTCGATCTACCCTGGAACAAAAACGTTGTCAGGAAGATCGATGCAAAAAACATCGCCGAGGATGGCAGTTGGTCGTACACCTTCGCCAATCCCCTCGATCCTGGACGTTACACCCTCTATGGCGAATACTACGACGGAAACGGTGATGTGATCGGGCGCAGCGAAGAATACAATATCGAAGTACCCAAAGACGCCCCTGCTGTCAAGCTACCGCCACTGTCCCCAACCGGAGAGGAAGTCCAGACAGTCGAGACCAGTACGCCCACGATTGGCGGCGTCGCTCCTGAAGGAACAGATGAAATTTGGCTTGTCGATGATTTTAGCGGTCAGCCCCTGCGCATCGCCAACCGTATCTGGAACGCCAATGGCGTGGTGCTGACCATCAAGGTGACCCTGATCGCCTTTGCTTTCGCCGTAGTGATCGGCCTTGCCTTCGGTATCATGCGCGTGTCCAGCGGTTCGCCTGACTTGCGAGTGGGCATGTGGAAACGCCTGGGCATCGGATTGGTGATCGTCGCCGCGGTCTTGCTCCTAAGGCCCGAATGGCAACAACTATGGCAGGCGATAACGGTCGCCGCCATTGTCGAAGCCTTCATGTTCCTGCTGCCCGCCATGCCCTACACAGTTGCGACCCTTTATGTCGAAATTGTGCGCGGCGTGCCCATGCTGGTGATCATCCTCTACATGGGTTTTGCGGTCACGCCGGCCCTGCGCGGCGCTACCGGTGGCAATGTCGATCTACGCGGCTTGCCGGCCGCCGTCATCGGCCTGGCCTTCGGTTACGGAGCCTACATGGCCGAGGTCTTCCGGGCAGGCATCGAATCCATCCCGCATGGACAGATGGAGGCCGCCCGCAGCATCGGCATGAGCTACTTTCAGGCCATGCGCTTCGTTATCCTGCCCCAAGCGATCCGCACCATCTTGCCGCCCCTGGGCAACGACTTCATCGCCATGCTTAAGGACTCCTCCCTGATCTCGGTCATCGCCCTGCCTGAGACCCTGCAGCAAGGCCGCTTGTGGATTTCCCGCAACTTCCGGGCCTTCGAAGGCTTCAACTCTGTAATGATGGTCTACCTGGTGATGACGCTGATGCTGTCGCTCCTGGTGCGCTCCATCGAGCGCCGCTCGCAATTGCCCGGAAAATAGTCAGATGAACAAGTGTGCAGTTGCCTTCCTGAGTGTAACTGATACGCTTTTAGACTTTGAAGCTCTGCGCCGAACACGAAATGGGCCGCTTTCATAGCACACAATCGTCCGAAATAGGCCTATCGTGAAAACTAAAACACAAAAACATCCGTCGGGGGGGCCATCCCAATTTCAAAGGTCGGGATGGCTGGTCGGCCGGGCGTTGGTGCGTTTTCTGCTGCTAATCATCCTCATCCGCCTGGTGCGGGACACCAGCATCCGCATGTTGTTTCCCTTCCTGCCCGAGTATGCTCGCGGATTGGGCATCACCCTGACGGCAGCGGGGTTGCTGCTCATGACGCGGACATTGCTGGGCGTGCTGGCCCCGCTGTTCGGTGACAAAGCGGATCACGTCGGCAATCGGCCTTTGCTGATGGTGGGATTCACCTTGTTGGGGATCGGATTATTACTTTTCAGTTTTGCTCAAGGATTGGTGACAGCCTTGCTGGCGATGGTATTGCTGGGAATAGCCGACGCGATAGTGCTCCCCATCCTCCAGGCCTATGTCAGCGAACAATCCCCACCGCAGCAGCGAGGGCGCTCGTTGGCGACGGTGGAATATAGCTGGGCGATCAGCGGTATCATCATGCTGCCCATTATCGGCTGGCTGATTACCGTGAATTCCTGGCAAGCGCCTTTCCGTTTGTTGGGCGTTGCCAGCTTCATTGCTGTCGCCATATTGTGGTTCTTCCTTCCTCCGGACATTCGCCGTCGCGATGAAAAACATGCGTCACTGAGCGAAAAGATGAAAAGCATCATCGCCGATCGCAGTGCCTTGGGCAGCATTTTGACATTCGCTATCCTATTCATTGCGCTCGAAGCCTTTTTTATCACCTGGGGCGCTCATCTGGAAAGAAGCTTTGGCCTGAGTCCCAACGAGATCGGTCGCGTGGCGATTGCATTCGGCGTAGCCGAACTGGGTGGATCTGTCCTCGCCAGTATGCTCGTTGACAGAACGGGAAAACGACGAAGCGTGATCGGCGGCCTCATCTGCGCCGCGGGCGCACTCGCCCTGCTGCCCTGGCTCAACCAATCTTTGCTGTCCCTGATCATTGGCCTGTCTCTGGCCTCTGTCGCCTTCGAGTTTACCATCGTCAGTAACATCCCCCTGATGAGTGAACAGCGTCCGGGCAACAGAGCCACCGTGTTGGCGATGGGTGCGTTGGCTGCCACCTTCACCCGCGGCCTCACCGACCCGACCGCCACCTGGCTACTGGAAAACAGCAACTTTCTGATGACCATGCTTTTGGGGTTCGTGGCGATTCTCGTGGCGCTGATGGTGTTGTGGCGATGGGTGGAAGAGCGATAGAAAAAATTGAGACGCGGTGCGATCAGCCACTTTCCCCAAATTGCCCCCAAGGAAGTTACTTCTGAGAACAGCTTAGCGGCAGATCACAAAAACATCCGTCATTAAAAAAGCAGCGCCACCGGCAGTGGCGCTGCTATCTCTTTACTCGTTGCCGAATCGCTATGCCGGAATCACTCAACCACGCGCTTCGATGGGCACATAATCTCGTTCGCCTTCGCCATCGTAAATCTGGCGGGGGCGGGCAATTTTCTGCTCGGGATCCTGCAACAATTCTCGCCACTGCGTCAGCCAGCCCACCGTACGCGGGATCGCAAACATAACGGTGAACATGCTGGTGGGAATGTTCAAGGCCTGGTAGATGATGCCGCTGTAGAAATCGACATTGGGGTAGAGCTTTCGCTTCGCGAAGTAGTCCTCGTTAAGAGCGATCTTCTCCAGCTCCAGGGCGATGTCCAGCATGGGATTGCTGCCCGTGACCGCGAATAAATCGTCGGCGTATTCCTTGATGATGCGGGCGCGTGGATCGTAGTTCTTGTACACGCGATGGCCGAAGCCCATCAGCTTGCGCTCGCCCCGCTTGACGCTGTCCAGGTACTCAGGGATGTTGCTGACATCGCCGATTTCAGCGAGCATACGCAACACCGCTTCATTGGCGCCGCCGTGCAAGGGGCCGGCCAGTGCAGCCGCGGCCGCGGCCGTGGCGAGATAGGGATCGGCGTGTGAACTGCCCACCATGCGCATGGTGCTGGTCGAGCAGTTTTGCTCATGATCGATATGCAAAATCCACAACACTTCCAGGGCCTTGGCGATGGCCAGATTCGATTCGTACTTCAACTCGGTCATCTTGAACATCATATTCAAGAAATTGCCGGTGTAGCACAGATCGTTGTCGGGATAGTTGTAGCGGAAACCCTGCTCACGACGATAGGCGAAAGCAGCCAAAGTTGGCATTTTGGCGATCAGGCGCCGGGTTTGCAACTCCACCGATTCCGGATCGAAGATGTTCTTTGCATCCGGGTAAAAGGTGGAGAGCGCCGCCACCGTACTCACCAACATGCCCATGGGATGCGCATCATAACGGAAGCCGTCCAGGAAAGGTCGGATGTTTTCGTGCACCAGCGTATGATGTTTGATGTCATGCTCCCACTTCGCCAATTGATCCGCCGTCGGCAGTTCGCCATAGATAACGAGATAAGCGACCTCGAGATAAGAGGCGTTTGCAGCAAGTTGTTCGATGGGATAGCCCCGGTAGCGCAAAATGCCCTTGGCGCCATCGATAAACGTGATTTTACTGCGGGTGGAGGCGGTGTTCTTGTAAGCCGGATCATAGCTCATCATGCCGAAATCATCATCATGAACCCTGATCTGCCTGAGATCCATGGCGCGGATGGTGTCATCCGTAATGGGGACCTCGTAGGTTTTGTCCGTCCTGTTGTCTGTGATGGATAAGGTGTTTTTACCCATTTTTTCCCTCGATTTGTTTGAAAGATGTTTGGATTTGAGTTTGCGTCAACCGGCCACGATGCCGGTGATTCATCAGTTTAGATGAGAATTTAGGCTCAAACGTTACAGTTTCTGGTGTTGGATATTGGATACTAGGTATTGGCCGATCATCTGGTGGAAGGGGGAGTATCCAATACCCGGTATCCAATATCTAACTAAAACAAAAACACCCCGACAACATTTCGCTGCCGGGGCGCTCTGAGGTGGCCCATACGGGGTTCGAACCCGTGTCTCAGCCTTGAGAGGGCTGCGTCCTGGTCCTCTAGACGAATGGGCCACAACAATAGGACGCAACAGGCATTATACCGGGCCAGCGCGTGCATGTCAAAACAATCTCCCCGGCAAGTTTTCGCCCATCTGCTAGCCTGTGCTAGAATGGCCGCTACGCTTGCTTCCGAGAGGTTTTCTATTTTGACCCGGCTCCGCCATTGGGCGATCTTGTTCAAACGCAATATCTCCAACCGCATCATGTTCTGGGCGGGCATTGTCATCAGCATCATTTTCGTGACATGGGCGGTGCGCGGGCTAAGACTGGCGGACGTGTGGAGCAATCTGGCCGGGGCCAATTATTGGTGGCTGATTCCGGGCATTCTTATCTATTTTTTCGGCGTTTGGGCTCGCACCTGGCGCTGGCACTACATGCTCCGACCCTTCAAAGTCATCTCGCTGGCTCGCTTGTTTCCGATGGTCTGCATTGGCTATGCCGGCAACAATATCTATCCCGCCCGCGCCGGCGAGGTGCTGCGCTCGTACGTGCTCAAACGCACCGACGACATCCCCATGAGCACCAGCCTGGCCACGGTGTTCGTCGAGCGCCTGTTCGATGGCCTGGTGATGATCATGTTCGTGTTCATCGCTTTGCCCTTCACCGCCAGCATCCCACAAAAATACAGTTTTTGGGTCATCGGCTTCAGTTTGCTCTTCATTGTGGCCTTGATTGTCTTCCTCATCATCGCCGCCAGGCCGCAGTTGGCCCGTCGCCTTTACGATATGGTGGCGAGATTCGTCATCCCGGCGCGATTTCAGGACAAACTGGGCGATATTGTCGATCGTTTCCTGGAGGGGCTTGCCTCTTTGCGCAGCGGCCGCGATGTCCTCATGATTTTCGTCACCTCCACTGTGGTCTGGCTGGCCGAAACCATGAAATACTGGTTCGTGATGCACGCCTTTGATTTCGAGGTCTCTTTCTTTGTGCTGATGCTGATGAACGGCATCGTCAATCTTTTCACCACCCTGCCTGCGGCGCCCGGCTACATCGGCACGTTCGATGCGCCCGGCGTCGAGATCCTCGATGTCGTGGGCGGCGTCGCCCGGCCCGTGGCATTTTCCTACACCATCGTCCTTCATGCCGCCCTGTGGATACCAATCACGGCCCTGGGCGTCTTCTATCTCTATCGCGAACGCCTGAACTGGTCCGATGTGGCGCGAGCCAGCGAGAATGAAACGTAATGCGTAATGCGTGGTGCGTGTTCCGTTTTACGTATAACGCTTCGCGTTTGCGAATGCATACAACCAACTGAGAGATTCTTATCATGAAACAAATCTGTGTACTCGGCGCTGGCTATGTCGGCCTCGTCACCAGCGCCTGCTTTGCCGACCTGGGCAACAACATCACCTGTATCGACATCGATGAAAACAAAATCGAAACGTTGAATCGCGGCGAATCGCCAATCTTCGAACCGGGCTTGAGCGAGATGATGCAACGAAACATCCGCGCCGGTCGCTTGCACTTCACCACCAGCTACGCCGAAGGACTCAAGGACGCCGAGTTCGTGTTCGTGGCCGTGGGCACGCCCTCCGGCGCGGATGGCGAAGCGGAACTGAAGTACGTGCGCATGGCCGCCGAGGGTATCGCCAAAGCCATGCAGCACCCCCTGATCATCATCAACAAATCTACGGTTCCGGTAGGCACAGGCGATTGGGTGGCCGACATCATCACCAAACGGCAGGACCATCCCATCCCCTTCTGGGTGGTGTCGAACCCCGAATTCCTGCGCGAGGGCTCCGCCATTTACGATTTCATGAATCCCGACCGCGTGGTGCTGGGCTCCCTCCATCCCGAGGCCGCGGAAAAAGTGGCGAGCCTGCACCGCCCCCTGCGCACCACCATCCAGATCACCGACTTGCGCACGGCGGAGATGATCAAGTACGCGTCCAACGCCTTCCTGGCCACCCGCATCAGCTTCATCAACGAAATCGCCACCATTTGCGAGGAGTTGGGCGCGGATGTGAAGGAAGTGGCCATCGGCATGGGCCACGACAAGCGCATCGGCCCACATTTCTTGGACGCCGGCCTCGGTTTTGGCGGCTCCTGCTTCCCCAAGGATGTGCGGGCGCTGGAGCACATGGCGTTGATCCACGGCGCGCATCCGCAATTGCTGCGCGCGGTGCTCGACATCAACAAACACCAGCGCCGGCAGGCCATCGTCAAATTACGGGCGATGCTGAACGGCCTGCGAGACCGCAAGATCGGCATGTTGGGCCTCGCTTTCAAACCCAACACCGACGACATGCGCGAAGCGCCATCCGTGGACATCGCCCGCCAATTGATGCGGGAAGGCGCGCTTGTGCAGGCTTACGATCCTGTCGCCATGGCCGAAGCCGCCCGTGAGTTGCCCGATGTGCGCCTGGTCGAAAACGCTTACGAAGTCGCAGAGGGCGTCGACGCCCTCATGGTGATTACCGAATGGAACGAATTCCGCCAATTGAGCATGAAGCGCATCAAAGAAAGCATGGCCGGTGATGTGCTGATCGATGGCCGGAACATCTACGATCCCGACCGCATGGCCCGCCTGGGCTTCCGCTATGCAGGCGTGGGCCGTGGCCCGCAGCACAGCAATGGCGGGTAGAGCCATGCTCACCGACAACGTGCAACGCACCGCGCTCGACAACGGTCTGACGCTCCTCACCCGCGAGGTGCACAGCGCGCCCGTCGTCAGTTTTTGGATCTGGTATCGGGTGGGGAGCCGGAACGAAAGGCCGGGATTGACCGGCATCTCGCACTGGGTGGAGCACATGCAGTTCAAGGGCACGCCCAGCCATCCCCAGGGCGATTTCGACCGCCTGGTGCAGCGCGAAGGCGGCGTATTCAACGGCATGACCTGGCTGGACTGGACGGCCTACTACGAAACCCTGCCCAGTGACCGCATCGATCTCGCCTTACGCATCGAAGCGGATCGCATGGTCAATTCCCTGTTCGATCCAGATGAAACCGAAAGCGAACGCACGGTCATCATCGCGGAGCGGGAGGGACGGGAAAACCAACCCACCTTTTTGCTGTACGAACAGGTGCAGGCCCTCAGTTTCCTGGCCCATCCCTACCACCACCGCGTAATCGGCTGGAAGGAGGACCTGCACGCCATCACCCGCGCCGATCTCTACCGCCATTACCGCCAACATTACGCGCCCAACAACGCCGTGATCGTGGCGGTGGGCGATTTCGAGACCGCGGACATGGTGGGGCGTATCAGCGAACGGTTCGGGCCCATACCAAAAGGTGGGGGGCAGAGCCCTGTGCGAGTGCAGGAGCCGCCCGCCCGCGGCGAACGTCGCATCCGCATGGAGGGCCCGGCCGGTGCGACTTATGTGGTGATAAGCCACCGCGCGCCGCAGGCGCATCATCCCGATTTTTTCCCGATGGTGGTGTTGGACGCCGTCCTGGGTGGGGCCAAGGGCATGCCGCCTTTTGGCAATTCAGGATTGGGACGCTCCGCCCGCCTGTATCGGGCTCTG